>JAAEQG010000440.1 GCA_024231775.1 bacterium | reverse complement strand
GCCGAGGCTGAGCGCGACGCCTGTGTTGATCCATTCAGGAGTTCCTGCGGGGTTCTTGACCAGGACGTACCCTCGATCCGCGGGGTCTACGTCAGAATTCAAGGATGTGAACGCCAACTGCACAACCCGGGAATCGCTCACTCCGTCGAAAACGTCGTACAACCAGTCGTACTCGGAGGCGATCGTCACGTCGGTCTTGAACTGAAACGCCAGCGAGTACTTCGAAGCCCCGCAATCGAGCTCGCCTGCCAGGGTCCGGAAGTACTCACTCTGCACGTAGCCCGCGGCAGGATTGTCGCTGTGCACGCCAATCTTGAGGGTTTGGTCCAAACGGCCGTTGGGACCGCAACCGCGCTTATCAATGGACCCTTTACCCTCGGGGTCGTCCCAGTATATCCCGTCGCCGTTGTAGTCGATCAGGCCTATCTGCTTGGTGTAGCTGAACGGCGGGTTGGGCTGAAAGCCATCCCACAGGTCGTCGCAGATCTGGAAATCGCACTCATCCGGGATCTGGTTCCCGTTGGCATCCAGGCTGGTACCTTGGGCGATGTCATCCACGTCTTCAATACCGTCCCCATTGCAGTCCGGGAACGTGCGATCCTGCTCGAGTACGGCGCAGGCCTCCTGGGCGTAGGCCGAGGGGGCGCACGCCCACACGACCAAGGCGGCGATCACCCACGCACCAGTACCACAACACCACAATCTCTTGCTACTTGACTCTGTCACCATGATTCCTCCTGTGCAATCCACGGGCGCAACCCCACCTGGCTTGTGGGCCGGGTGATACGGGCGACTTAACTGACCACCGCTCCCGTTCAAAGGAGCTCGGGCAGAACTGAGAAGGGCATCCGTTGGGTATGAGTGCCGCTTCTTCCTCCTCACCGATTCTCGCCTCCCGGCCTCCCCTCGGTTAATCGCGGTGGGCGCCTTCGAGATAGGCCCGACCCCGACACAACCAGACTGGACACACCCCTGCATGAACACCGATCCAACGGAGCACTACACGGGAGACCAGATTGTGCGGCGGAGCAGAGCAGCGGCGTTTCTCGTACCGCGCTCACCGACAGGCCATTCTAGGGCACCTAACCACCATTTACAAGATGCTGGTAACATTTCCTCGCCCTTGCGAGAAACACGCCGCACGGGTGTTCCGGAACTCCAGAATCCGCAGGGGAACACAGAATATGCACTGTGACTTGACGCCGGCCCAACCCAAGCTCCGGAGGATTCTCCAGTGGCGTACAAGCTCCGTTGAGTCCGCTCGTCATCGCCCGAATAACTACTTTTACGTCAGAAGCTCCGCCATCCATAGGTTCGTCAGGCCGCAGCGGGATAGGCGATTCTCGGTCCCCAGACGGTCGCCGAAGCTCCACCGGACGGAGGAAACCGACCCACGTGCGTTGAACGAGGCGGCGGTTTCCGATAGGTTCCGACCCGTCCGGGTCCGAATCGGCCATCGCGCGACCGGAAACGCTGGTCCAGCCTGCCCAGCCGTGCCCGGATCCCCCGAACCGCGAAAGGATGTGCGTCCAGATGAGCGAACCTACCGCCGCCTCGCCCCCGACTCCTCCAGTGACCGAACGCCGGCTGGGGGCAACATACTGGATGTGCAACGCCATCGAGATGTGGGAGCGGCTGGCCTACTACGTGCTCCGGCCGATCGCCCCCATCTACATCTGCCAAGCCAGTGAACCCGGTGGTCTGCACCTGCCCCAGGCCACCAAGGGCTGGATCTACATGTGGTGGGCCATCTTCCAATCCTTCCTCCCCATGGTCACCGGAGGTTACGCGGACCGCTACGGGTACAAGAAGACCCTCTCATTCGCGGTTACGATGAACATCTTCGGGTACCTGCTGATGGCCTACACCCACAGCTATCTCGGGTTCTTTGCGGGCATCATCACCCTGGCGATCGGTACCGCGTTCTTCAAGCCGGCGCTGCAGGGCACCATCGCCCACCAACTGACCGAGGGGACCTCGTCCCTGGGTTGGGGAATCTTCTACTGGGTGGTCAACGTCGGGTCCGTGCTGGGCCACTACATTTCACCACTGCTGCTCGGTCAGCCTCACAGCTCCGATGGATGGCGGAACGTCTTCCTGTTCTGCGCTGCGTGTACGGCGATGAATTATCTGATGCTGTTCACCTTCAAAGACGTTCCTTCCGGAGCGTCCAAGAGTGAAAGCCCCCTGCAAGTCTTGCGGCGTACCATTGTCAACGTGGTCGAGCCGCGCCTGATCACCTGGCTGCTGATAATGTCATGCTTCTGGCTGATGATGTACCAGCTCTGGGATTTGCAGCCCAACTTCATCGAGGACTGGATCGACAGCTCGATGGTGGCTGCGTACATGCCCTTCGATTCCTGGCAGGAAATGGGAGACCGCGGACTGATTCGCGTACCCCAGCAGGTGCTTATCTCGCTGAACGCCCTGCTGATCGTGTTCTTCATGGTGCCGGTCTCCTGGCTAGTACGCAAGATGCGCACGCTATCGGCGATGCTCATCGGCATGCTCATAGCCACCGCCGGAGTCCTCGTGGCTGGCCTGACCGATAACGGTTGGATCCTGCTCCTGGGCATCATCTGCTTCTCTTTAGGCGAGATGCTCACCGGCCCGAAGAAGAACCAATACCTCAGCTTGATCGCCCCCCCGGGCAAGAAGGGTTTGTATCTGGGCTACGTGAACATCCCCATCGGCATTGGCGTCGGGTTCGGATCGTGGATCGCCGGCCATGTCTACGGAACCTATGGGGAGAAGGCGACCCTGGCGTTGAAGGAGATGGCTACGCGCCCGGCGTTGCTCGCCCGGGCGGCGCAGGCCTCCGACTGGAGCGATGCCCTGGAGCTGGTGCCCACGCTGACGGGTCTGAATCGCGCCGAAGCGTTCGACACCGCGTGTGCTCACCTGAAGATGAACAACGAACAGGGCGCCGACGCCCTGCGTCGTCTCTTCGCCAATGACCGCGGGCAGATAACCAATCTGGCGCTGCTGTACATGAGCGCCTCCGAGCAGTATCGCGACAGTGTAGCTGCGGAGTTGCCCAAGGTGCTCCAAGAGGAGCGGTACAGGCCCCTTGGCGACGGCTTGGGTACGCGCCTGGCGGATGGAACGGCAACGCCTGCCGAGGTGAAACCCGCTGCCTGGGTGAGCGCTCTTCCCGCCGCCCTGGGGGAGAACCGGGCTTCCGCGTTCGGGCGGGTCTGCACGATGGTCAACGAAGATCAGCCTTCCGGCCAGGGGCTGGACGATGGGGAGGTCGTCGAGCTGCTCTGGCAGCGTTTCGGCGATGACCCGGAGGTGCTCAATAACCTGGCGTTGGAGTATCTGGCTCAGGCGTCTGACCTGGTCCACGACGCCGCCCAACGCATGGCGTTCCAGCATCCGGTTGAAGCTATGGGTGAGCGGATCGGGGAAATCGAGAAGCGTCTCGGCATCGGCCGGACAAAGTCGTTTCCCGCCCTCAGCGCCGCCACCGGGGCCGACCCCGCCGCCGTCGATCAAGAGCTGGGCAAACTGGACGTCCCCACCCAGAACCTGGCGGATCGGGCCTTCGTGTACCTGGTCAATCAGGAGTATCAACGGTTCGCGGCGGTGGCGAGGAAGGACTGGTCCCGGGACCGGAAGCTATTGCGTGCGCTCATCGGCTCGGACGAAGCTGCGCTACGGGTAGTCCTGGCGGGCATCGACCATAGCACCCTGGGCGAGCGGGTGATGGGGTGGCTCGGGAGCGGCGACGACCCGGCTGATGTGACCCCGGAGGGGGTAAACTACACCCGCCTGGCGGGGAAGCAGGATCTCATCCAGCTGGCGCTGGCCGCCAAGGACTGGTCGCAGGTCCCGGATCAGGCTGCCCACCTGTTGGGTCTGAACCCGTACGAAGCTCGGGCGGTGGTCGCCGCGGAGATCAACCACTCGGGGTTAACGACTACGAAGCACCTCTGGGATCGGTACGGACCGCAGTACCGGGTGTGGATTCCGTTTGCGGCGATTGGGGTGATCGCCGCCATTGCCCTCTTTATCTTTGGCCAGTTGGCTAAGCGTTGGGATGACATGAACGCCTGATGCAATCAGGCGGCGTAGCCTACAGCTCCAACACGATCGGGCGGTCGAGACAGAGCGCCTCGAGGCGTGCGGGCTCGACGTCGATCCCCCAACCATACGGGCCTAGCCCGCACCCGCGCCCGCCATAACCGAACCGCAGCGGCCGGTGGGTGACATCGCCACGCAGCAGGAATGAACCATACCACCCCTCCGCGAACCGGACCTGCGGAGTCAGCTCGAGGAAACGCCGCCCCGCCGCCGAGAGGATGCTGGTCTCCCCCACCATACAGCCCAGTTGGATCATCACTCCGTTCTTGCGGGCCAAGTGGGCCAACCGCAGCGAGGGCAGCAATCCCCCGCACTTGCTGATCCGGATGTTGAAACCGTCGGCCACCTTCTGGTCGATCAGGCGGGCTCCGTCCTCCAGGGTGACCAGTGATTCGTCGTGCATCAGCCGTTGGGTGACGCAGGCTTTGACCGTCTGTAGGTCCTCCTCAGCGCCTCTCGGAAGCGGCTGTTCGACACATGCGATGGGCAACTCGCTCCAGCGGTCCAGGCGGTCTACGGCTTCGCTCTTGGACCAGGCGCCGTTGGCGTCCAGACGCAGAGTGGCCCGCCCCTTCTGGATCGGCTGGCACAGATAGTCCAGCACAACCTGCACGCGCCGGTCGTCGTCAGGCAGGCCGACCTTGAGCTTGTAATCGCGAAGCCCGAACCACCACGCCCGGCGCATCCATTTCGTCGTTCCTTCGAGAGAGCGACTAGCCAGCACAACGCTGTAGCGGGCCTGGGGTAAGCTACCCGGCGGGCCGAAACCAGCCAGATCCGCCCAGCCCACAATCTGGGCCAAAGGAACCTGGAAGTAGCGGGACGAGGCATCCAGCAACGCCAGCTCGACCGCAGCCCGGGCTGCGGAAACTCCCTGACCCTCGGCGTCGCACCACGGAAGACCCTCGATAGACTCCACCCCGTCGAAGAAACTCGAGGGGTGATACTCCAGCAACGGGTCTATGAAGACCTGGCGCACCGCACTGATGACGGATTCCGGCGTCTCGCCGGTGACATAGGGGCGCGGGAGCGTCTCGCCATACCCGACCGTACCGTCCATCAACTCGACCGCCACCACTACGGAGTCGGAGACCGTCCGCTCACCGGAGGCGTGCGTAACCTCCCTCCGCAGAGGTATCGCCAGAGGGTAGATGGTTATTCGGGTGACCGAAGACCGGGCCAAGCGTCACCTCACCGTAAACTCGACGGTTGAGCGGAAGGCCCGCGGACCCCGGGCCGGACATCGCACGCCGTTCATCCTAGCCGATGCTCGGGGAATGGGAAGTCCAGGACAGCCTCACGCAGCCTCAAGGCCTACACCATCGCTGGAACAGCCCGGAAGCGGCCGGTGCGACCTTGCCGGAAGGAGCGTTACTTCTTTTGGCCCGATTCCGCGGCCCCGGTCTCGGGTGCTGGGGAGTGGTCTTTAATGCGCAGATCCGGAGGTTTAATGGTGACCGTCGAGTGGGGTGGCACGCTGCTGGTCACGAAGACTGATCCGCCGATGACCGCACCCTCGCCCAGCACGGTTTCGCCGCCGAGCACAATCGCGTTGGCGTAGATCGTCACGTGGTCGCAGACCGTCGGGTGACGCTTGGCTCCACGGATCAACTGGCCGCGCTCGTCTTTGGGAAACGACAGGGCTCCGAGGGTGACCCCCTGGTATATTTTGACGTCATCGCCGATGTCGGTGGTCTCGCCGATGACCACCCCGGTTCCGTGATCGATGAAGAAGCTCCGCCCGATGCGGGCGCCCGGGTGAATGTCCACCCCGGTCACCGAGTGAGCCCACTCGGTCATGATCCGTGGCAGCAGGGGTACGCCCAGGGTATGCAACTCATGGGCCAACCGGTACACGGACACCGCGAACATTCCCGGATAAGCCAGGATGATCTCGTCGGTATTCATCGCCGCGGGGTCGCCATCCAGCGCCGCCTGGACATCCGCCGCCAGGGAGTCCCGCACGTCCGGCAGGCGTTCGAGAAACTGCTCAGTGATCTGTCGGGCCTTGCGATCGCAAGGCTTGCGGTCATCTTGCTCAGGCTGCGCCGCGGACTCGACGTAGCAGAGGGCTTCGTAGCTCTGACTGAAGACCAGATCTCCCGCCAGCGGCAGAAGTTCCCCCACGTGATACTGTACGTTATGCCGATTCAGGTTCTGGCGACCGAGGAACCCGGGATAGATGAGCTCGAGCAGTTTCTCGGTCATCTCGACAACCCGCCGCCGCGAGGGCAAGAACGCTCGTTCGATATGACGAGTCGCATCGTTGGCGTCGTAGCTCACGATCATGCGGTCGACCAGACCCGCCAGCCGATCACCCAGGGAGAAGTCCATCACCCATCCTCACTACTACGGAGCTTTCGTAGCGATCCGCTCAAGCACCTCGGCGTGCTCGGGAAAGCGTCCAGCCTGATGCTTGCTGAACATCAACTCGCCGTCTGCATGTACGTCGAAGATACCTCCGCCGCCTCTGATCAGCTCGCAGTCAACCTCAAACTCGTCCTTGATCGCCGCCGCCAGACTGGCGGCTTTGGGCGTGTAGTTTCATTCAACGCAGTATTCGATGGTGATCTTCATGCTCGGTGCTCCAGAGGAACCAACCTCTTATTCAGGCGGCCCAGCCCGGCCCGCCTTACGACCATGAAAGGGTATGGAGACATTCCGCGATGTCAATTGCCAGCGGCCCGGGGACGAGCCGCCGCGGGAGTCGAGGAGTATCCGGAACTGAGTCCCATCGAACCTAAGACCCCGTGGCGGGTTGACCCGGCGGTGCGGGCTTGATGGGGGCGATCAGCTCGCCCCGCTCAATCCGTACCCGAGTCACGGTGATCACCCGGTCACCCCCCTCCTCATGGGTGACGATGGTCTCTCCTTCGGCACGCTCGCCCACCTCAACATCAGCCAGTTCCGCAGCGATACCGTTGATGAGGATCTCGGTCTCCGGCGTGACGATTGCTTCGGCGGTGATCTCGCGATCGTACTTCTCGCTGTGGAATGTGATTCGCACCCGCGATTTATCCAGGTCGATCGCCTCCACCGTTCCGGAGAGCGTAACGGTCTTGAAGCCGGGGTCGTCATCCTTGCAGCCGGCGAACGCTAGGCAGAGGACGAGCACGGTCAGAAGCCCGTACCCCCTTGCGAATCGGACCGATACAGGAGTTCTCATCACTTCGATCAACCTCAGCTGCCAAGGAGGCAGGTCCCGTCTAGTCTATATCCCGATCAGGGTCGTCAATGATGAAGCCGACTTCCGCGAGGCGTTCCTGAACCTCGCCAAACCACTCTACGGTGGCATCCCTGGCTTGAACAAGAGAGTCGACATCTCGTTCAATGCGGCGCCCTCTCCACTGACGCGCATTCGAATCGAGGCCGCTCAGTTCCTCTCCCTTCTTCTCGATTTCCTCCTCCAAGCGACGGATCTCGCCCTCGCAGAGTCTAGCCTCGAAATTCCATATTCGCACAACGGCGTCGTCAGCTGCGCGGTTCCCCAGCCGACTGGCAACCATAAGGTCGTCGGACTGGTTCTGAAGCCGCTTACGCATCCGCATGAACATCCCGCGATTACCTGGTGGAGGCGCATCAACCTCGCTGAGCAGATCGAGAGCATTCCCCAGGGCCTCCTCCGCTATCACAGCCCCTGCCTGCTTGAACACCGCCGGATCACTGAGGGGACGCTCGCCGTATTCCCCGCCGGGAAACCGCTCGTATACCGCCGCCACGGCATGCGCGTACCAGCGAATACCCTCCTCTTCGCAGCGTTTGAGCTTCCTGAACTCGCGATTGGCCTGAGCGTACCGTCCGCTGTGCCAGTGACACACCCCCCTGAGCAGTCGGATCTGATTCTTCTTCAGCGGGGCCTGCCTCTTGAAGACGGCCGTACCGTAACGGCGGGCCAACTGGCTTTCCACCTTCTCCACCTCGCCGTTGTCGAGAGCCTGCGCCATTCCTTGCATATCGGATGCGGCGTCCCCGAACAGGTCCATGAGACTGTGGCCTCGCGTACGTCGCGCCTTGCCCTTGAGGACCTCGATCGTCGCGTATTCCACACCCGCCAGAGAGAGTTTCAGTGGAGCCCCATTGATCGAAAGCGTTGCCCGAATCTCGTGGGGCAGGAACTCCCCGGTAACCTCGGACCCGTCCGTGATCACGATGATCCGGTCGCCGGTTGTCCTATCGGTGCTCACATGAGAGATGGATTCGATAGGCAGGGGCAGTTCCACGCCCAGTTTCGTGCGGAACCTAGCTTCACCCTCCGGCGACGAGACTAGCACGTGGTATCCCGTGCCCCCAATCAGCACATTGCGGCCGCTCGGAGGATCACCCAGGTCGTTACCTTTCCGGAAGGCGACGGCCTCCACGTTGCCCAACGCCTGGGTGAACGCCTTCCCGACGGTCGGTCGAAACTCGATCACCGCCTCAGGATCGGTGCGCAGAAACGGCAAACGCTCGCCGCCGTCCATCAGAATAACGCCGAACTCGCGATCCTGCTTGAGCAGGTACGCCATCTGGGCACAAGGCAGTCTCAGCTTCCCTAGCGGGGTCGGTAACGTGATCGATTCGCCGACCGGAGCGCCGCACATCCGGTCCTTCGATTCCAGCACCAGGCAGTCCGACCTGTCCAACCGGGGGTATCCAGGCACCGCAACGTACCCGTCCTCGCCCACCAGATGAGTATAAAACGGCTCGAGGTCGATCCCGGAAGGGACCTTCCCACGCTGGAACGCCGTGGTGATGAACTCCTTGGTCAGGTCGGCTGGCACCAGTTCGGTCGTGTTGGTCCGACCTTCAGTCTGGGCGCCGAGGGTCAGCGTCCCGAGCAGGTTGCCGTCGATGTCCACGAACGGCCCGCCGCTGTTGCCCGGATTGGCCAACACATCGGTCTCTATCATCTTGACGTCGCCATCGGGCCGGCGCGGGAGATCCACGACGTGACCATCAGTCACCGCGACGCGCGAGTGCTCGCCCTTATCACCCTTCCGGGAGTTCCCGCCGGGGAATCCGTAACACCATGCCTTCTGCCCGATTCGCAGCCGGCGCCCTGGGAAGAAACCCAGATAGTGTTCCCACTCCAGAAAATCGCCGTCTTCGCCGTAGACCTGCAACAGGGCTTGATCGGCCCTCTCGTTCTGGTAGAGCACGTCGGCGCGATACACCTTCTCATCATCGGTGCCACCGTCCACCACCACGTTCCATACCAAGCGGTTCAAGGAACCCTTAAGCTCGAACTTCTCTTGCTGAGACTTGTGGTGGCCGGGATCGACCACGTGGTTGTTGCTGATGCAGAGACCGGTCCGGTTGATGAAGTATCCTGATCCCGTGCCGAACAGCGTATCACCCTCAGAACTCTTGGAGTACTTGGTGAGCACCATGACCGTCGCGTGGTCGCACCTCTCACGCACTTCCGCCGACTGGCTCTGACCCCAGGCGGGATCGCCCCGACCAGATACCACCACAACCATGGCAATGATGGTCGCCAGCGATCGACCTCGGCACCGGTACACCTTCGCCGCGAGGGGTGCTGACTGCGAACACCTAGTACTACTGCTGCAGATGGACATCTTCGTCACCTCGGATTCGGAGATCTAGGCCGATCAACATCCGCCGGATCACGCGGGCGCACCAAGTACCTCCCCGTCGCATTCCGCTCCGGCGATGGCGGCTTGTGGAGCCTTGGTGCCCGTCAAGGCGCGCACGTATACGACCCCACACTGCCTCGGCGGCTATTTTAAGCTGTTTGGGGTGCTCAGACCAGCCCCCGTCAGGTGTGCTTCCTCATTATCAACAGTTTCGCACATTCGTGCCCCCGACTGGATCAGTAGGGCGCTCGAAACCCCTGGGGTAAGGATTGGCGAAAAGCCCGGTGGCCACGCAAATGGCATCTCCGATCCGCGGCCCGGCCCGCCCCGCGCATGGCAACCCACCGCGGAGAAGCGAAGTCCAGACTTCGCCCCACAACGGTTGGTTGAGGAGCCCGACCGGCTCCCGATTGCCTATGGTGTGGTAAGACCCGTCGAGTCGGTCGTGTCGTCATCGAGGCTGACGAAGAACGCCGTGATCACCGTGTTGGCGAGACTCGCCGTGGTCTGCTCCAAGCCTGTCAGGAGAGTGGTTCGCACCGTGGGGTCACAACTTCCTAGTTGGAACACCGTTCCCCCCATCGCTGCCGCCGTCACCAACCCCAGCAAGCGCCTCTTCAAGCCCTGTTTCGCCATGGCGTTCGCTCCTCATCTGGTCTCGGACCGCCGGGATTAACCGCTCACGGCGGGACGATAGTCGAATTCCCGGACCCACGCAATCCGCATGCCGTATCGGACCGCGTCAGCTTCTGTGTGATACACATCGGAAGGGGAACGGCTGCGGTTTAGAACATCCGATATCTTCTGCCGCGTCGAGTGGAGCAGGGCAGCGGCCGGGGGGGGCTGAGGTGGAGTTCGTTGCTGACGCCTCTGCGAACCAGCCCGGAACGCCCAGCAGTCCCATGGGCGCGACAACGCTCCCGCCGGAGGCGGCGCTAGCGCGGGTGGCTGACCGCCGTTACCTCGGTCCGCAGACGCGATTTCAGCGCCGCCAGCGAGAATCGCGCTCCGGGACACTCCGTTCGCCGGGTGACGCCTCCATGGGTGTGGAGGCCGTTCAAGCCTATCCCGCATTCCCGCATGAGAAAGTTCACCAGCCGAGCCAGCGAGTCCATTTGCGACCGGGTTGGCGGGTGGTGGTTCAGGTTGCCCACCAGGCAGATGCCCACTCCGTGGTTGTTGTAGTGGTTGTTCGCCGTCTTGCAGTGAGCCCCGTGCTTCTGCTTGTTCCAGCGCGAGCCCACCTCGATCTCGCCGTCCGCGGTGTCGGTTCCGTTGCCAATGACGAAATGATAGCCCAGTTCGCTCCACTTGCGGACGTTGCGGTGGTGTCGGTCGAAGGCCTCTGCCCCGCCGGACGAGCTGGCGCTGTGATGGACGACAATGCAGGTCCATCGCGAACTGACCCCCGAGGGTGGCATCCAGCCGCGGGGAACGCGCCAGGCGTTCCGGGGCCTCTCTCTGCGGGGTTCGATCGCCGGCACCACTACCGGCGCGACTGCGGCTCGTGTGGCGAAGACTGGATCGGGCAGGTCGCCGAGCACACCGTGCTTCGCCGTGCTGCACCCGAGGGACCAGCCGACCCACATCAGGCTGGTCGAGACAAGCAGTAAGCGTTTCATGGTCGAGCCACTCCCCTGCCGGGCACTTCGCGCTGCCACCGTTCCGGATCGCCCCGTGCAGCAACGATGCCAGTGGCGCATCCGCACGGTACGTCTTAATGAATATCGGTCGGGTGCTCCCGCCCGGTCAAACGAATCTGTGCGCGGGGCAGCTCGCCTCCCGCAAGGCCCATACTCATCGCTACGCACGATCCGGTGCTTGGCGGCGTTCAGGCTGACGGGAGTCGGCGCAGCGCGATCGCGCCACCCTCGGTGGCCGGCGTGCGATTCCCTTTGTGGGGTGGTGGTGGGGGTTACTCCCGGTGCAGGATTCGACCGCAGATCTTGCAGAGCACGACCTCATCACGACTGAACAGTGCGTTGACCGTCTCCAGCGTGATCGCCATGTTACACCCGCCGCACACGTACTCGTCGCGCTTGGGGCTGGTCTTGGTCACGGGAGCCAAAGCCTCTCCCTCATGCCGCTCCGCGGCGCGGTCGAAGGTGGCTACCGCAGTCGGAGGCAGCGTCTCGGCGATTTCCGCACGTTCCCGGGTCAGCTCCTCCATCCGCTCCCGAGTCCGTTCGAGGTACTCGCTGAGGTTCGCCGCGCAGCGCGCCTGCCGCTCGCCCAGGCGGACCTGTTCGGTGGCTTGTTTATCGTGCGCCTCCTGCGCGGTGTCGCGCACGCCCATGAGTTCGAGCAGCCGACTCTCGAGCTTGGAGGTGTCAGCCTTCTCGGTATTGATCGTGGTGAGCACCGCGGCGTACTCTTTGTTGGTCTTGGCCTGGTTCAGGGCTACGCGGTGTTTCTTGATGATCTCTTCTCGGGAGGCGACATCCAGTTCGGCGCTCTGAATGTCGACATCCTGACGGCGGAGTGAATCCACTCGGTCGTCCAATTGGCGTTGGCATTCTTCGAGCTGTCGCTGGGATGCACGGACTTGGGTGCGCCGGGCCTCCTCACCACTTCGCAGTTCACCAAGCTGTCGCTCTGCCTCCTGAAGACGTTGCAGCGCGTCGAGGATGTCACCCATGGGCTTGTTCGATACCTCCTGGCTGGGCCTATCGGAATGCGGTCCCGGTGGCGTCGAGTCCATTATGCACAGGGCGGCACGTGCTGCAAGACATTGATGTAGCGTTGGCCTTGCCCTGCCTTGCACGGTATGTGGGTTTGGGGTAAACGAGCGCGTGTTCCGCAGGGGGAGGGGCGTCACGGATTGAAGTACGGACGCATTCCATGGCTGTTGGCGCAGAACGACTCCAGCAACGCTCAACCGGGTTCGGACCGGTTCTGCGGCATGGGCCAGGCGTGGTAGGGTGCGCCCTGTTGGCCCTGGGCTTGGCAGGCTGCGATCCCCAGGACTCCCCCACCTGGAGCCGGCCGGCCGGGTTCATCGCCGTAGTCGGAGCTGGGCAGGACGATCCCCTGTGGCCGGTGTTGCGTGCGTCGGCGTTGCGTCTCGAGAACACCCTCGGTGATGTGCCGATCCGCGTTGCCGCCCCCTCGATGGTGTCTAGCCACGCTCAGGCTCGTCTTCTGCGCGAGCTGCGTTCCGAAGGGATGCGCGGCCTGTGCTTGCAGGTGATCGACCCCGTAGCGATCGCCCCTCACCTGGAGCGGCTGGTCAACGAGGGGGTCGCGGTGACGACCATGATCCATCGCGTATCCGCGGTGCAATCCCTGATGCACTGCGGTGTCGATTCGATGCTGATCGGCGAGACCCTGGCCGACACCATCGCGGAGGCGCTCGAGGAGCGGGGAACGATCGGCGTGATTCACGCGAACTCGAAGTCGGACTACGCCCGCAGGAGATACGATGCGTTCATCGTCCGGATTCGGCAGCATCCGGGGATAACTGTCCTGCGCGAGTTCGACTGCGGCGGGAACGCCCAGCGTGCCCAGGACATGATCAGACGGTACATGGAACGGTTTCCGCGTCTGGATGGATGGGTGGCGATCGACAATTGGCCGCTGCGGGGGCTGGACGCTGCAAAGCCGCTGCTCCCCCCCTCCGCTCGGTTGGTGACCACTGACCCCCACCCCGGGGTCTGGGAGCACTTGGCGACGGGCGGGTGCTTTGCCATGGTGGCTGCCGATTACGACGAAATCGCCCAGAACGCCGTGAGGCAATGTGGCACCGCGATGGAGGGCACGCTGGTCAAATGGCGAGTGCAGCTGGCCAAGCCGCGGACTGTGTCGGCGGATAATCTGCACGCCTTCAAGCTGGAGTGGTTAGCGTGGTGCTCGCGGCGCCCCACTAGAGGACCATAGGGGGCTGGCTCGAACTCTGGCACCGCGGACTTGCTCAGGGATTGACGGGCTGCCTGGCATCGTGGTACGAATGGGCTGGATGCCCGGTCTCCCGTCCGTGTGCATGGCGTCCCCGGGGGTATGCGAGCGGTTGCCGACCCGCACCTGAGAGCCGGCCACCACGTCCCCGGTGTCCAGGAGCATCGTTGGCAGGAGATCGCCATCACGGGCCCGTAGCTCAGTTGGTTAGAGCAGTCGACTCATAATCGATGGGTCGGGGGTTCGAGTCCCTCCGGGCCCACTCGACCCGGTCTTAAACCGGGTCCGCCTTTGCGCCCCCTTCGTTCGGCAAGGTCCTATAATGTCCGCCGATGACGCCGTTCTTGGGCGATTCCCGCCCACCAAATAGCGGGCTTCAGGGGATGACTGGGGGGGGGCTGGGCGAAGCCGTGGAAAGGTGGTCAAGGCTGGATGGAAAATAATCTGGGGCTGTGGAAAAACCTTGACCGGCGGTGGTGAGCCTGATAGAGTAGCGTACATAGGGAGGACTTGGGGAAGGAATCGATCACGTCTTATCGATACCCTGATCGACCCCAGCAGAGAGAGGTTTGGTTCGGCTTAAGACCTGACTGCGGATCGGCTTTAGCGGGTTGGTTGATGCGGTTGGGCACAACCTCAGCGGGTTGTGTTTAGTGGGTGTTCTTTGGCGCTGTGACGGGCGCTGAACGGGCACAGATTACCGTCTCTGCGTGGGTCCTGCATCTGCGATGGACGTGGTTGTCCGGTGTTGACGTGCCGGGCGTCATAGAGGCATCTGGTTTGCGGCCCTGACGCGGGGAAGGCTTGCCGTTCCTGCGGATAAGGAAGGGCGAATGGCATCACCTTTTGGGCCGGTCTGGTAGGAACGGCGGGCTGGAATGGTGAGTGAGGCTCTCTCATGAGTTCTGCTCTGTAGGAAACAGAGTGGAGCTGGTGGCTCTCTAATTAGGATTTTGGAGGAGACTTTTTGATGCGATTACTAGCCGTATTAGCGATTGTTGGTTTCGTGGCGGTTCCGGCGATGGCCGAGCGTAGTGACCTCCCGATATACACTGCGACGACGGACGCCGGCGCAGGCCTGCGGACCACGACTAATTACTCGAACATGGATTTCACGGTAGCTTGGGCGGCATCGAGTGGCACTCTCGGCGGCGTTGTCGCAGTGGATGACTACGACGGCGTGGAGACTCTCGGAACCAACTGGCTTACGGAGTTCAAGTTCGCTGGCGGTGCTACGGGTGCTGGTGGCAACGGTGTGGTATTCTTCACGTTCTTCGACACCACCGGCGCGTACGTGGGCGGCTTCGGCTCGCAACTGCCCGATCCGGGGAACTGGATCTGGACGGTCACGATCAACACCCCGTTCCTGGTCCCCGCCGATGGCTACTGCCAGATGTGGGCGAACAACGGGGTCGTTGGTGGGGGGGCCTATCCGATTACGGAAGGCCGTTGGTTCGGCAGCATCGATGCTCCGACCATCGGGACCACCGGTTCGGCGGTGCCGAACCTGAACTCCCCGACAACCGGCTATCACCTGGACATGAAGTGTGAGATCACCTTCGTGCCCGAGCCCACGACCCTGGCTCTGCTGGGTATGGGCGCCTTGGCGCTGATTCGCCGTCGCTAAGCGCGACGACTGCTCGGGTCCGGTTGCTCTGACAGCCGGCCCGGGGTAATTGTGCCTAATCCACGCCCTGTCGCGACTCGCGGCAGGGCGTTACTTATGCGCCGAACCTGACGTTTGACTTGGCGGGGCAGACAACCGGAACTGCAGGCGAACGGCTCATTTGCTTTGGCGATGGGAGGATCCGCATTTCTCGTCGCCCACCAGGGGTAACGCTGCATTGTCAAAGCGCACCAGCGAGACGCTCTGGACCGCGAGCAGCCTGTTATTGGATCCAGGGCGGGTATGTGGATGAAACATGGTCGCACAATTCGTGAGACCAGGCCTGGGCGAGCGTGGCCCGTTATCGGGCCGGGTTGACCGACTTGTCGCCCCCGCTAGAATCGGTCTTTCTCACGGGCGGGTACGCATCCCCAGCCGCAGAATGGCCGATATCTGAGAGCTTATGAATAACGAGACACCATCAGAGGAATCCGTCCCGCCGCAGCGGGGTTCACGTTCGCGGTGGCAGCTGGCTTTGGGGATCTGCCTGGTCCTCGCCGCCGTCGGGCATCACTTCTGGAAGAGCTATAAGCCGGTGGGGCTGACGGCGTTAGCCGTGCCCAGGCAGGAGATACGCATCCCGGAGGGGCTTACGAGGGCGGAGCAGTTTCCCGCCGAACCGGGCGCCTTGAAGGGCTGCAACCTGCTGCTGGTGACGATCGATACGCTGCGGGCCGACCGGGTGGGCTGCTACGGGAACACCGCGGTGGAGACCCCGACGCTGGATCGCCTGGCCCGTGAGGGGGTGCTGTTCTCCCACGCCCTGGCAACCTCGCCGACGACCTTGGCATCCCACGCCTCGATCCTGACGGGCTTGTATCCGGTTCATCACCGGGCGCGCACCAACGGCTTCTACCACCTGGACGAGGAGTTCTCGACGCTGGCAGAAGTGCTGTCTGAGCGCGGATACGCGACGGGGGCGGTTCTGTCCGCGTTCGTGTTGAACCGACGTTTCGGCTTGTCGCAGGGGTTTGACGACTACGACGACAACCTTGATGACGAAGCGGACCCGGAAGCATCTCGTTTTCAGGAACGTCCCGCCGATCGGACCACGGTGCAGGCGGTGGCGTGGATGGAGGCGCACTCCGCGGATCCGTTCTTCCTTTGGGTGCACTACTTCGATCCGCACGCCAGCTACGCTCCGCCGCAAACGTATCTGGAGCGTTACGCAGACAATCCCTACGACGGGGAGATCGCGTTCGTCGATGCCCAATTGGGGCACTTGATGGAGACCGTTGAGAAGCTCGGCGTAACGGAGCGCACCCTGGTCGTGGTCGTGGGCGATCATGGCGAGGGGCTGGGCGACCATGACGAGCTAGCCCACGGATACCTGTTGTACGACGCCACCCTGCGCGTCCCCCTGCTCATGCACTGCGGCCAGCGTCTGGGTGGAGGCGTTCACCTGCCGGGGTGGGCTTCGCAGGTGGACGTCATGCCCACCGCGCTGGCGCTGCTGGACGTCGAAGCCCCCCAGGGTATCGACGGTGCGGATCTGACGCGGGCGTCGTTCGGTGAGCCTCGCCCGGTGTTCTTCGAGACGTATCACGGGTTGCTCCAACACGGTTGGGCAGCGCTGTTCGGGGTGGTTGAGGGAGACCGCAAATACATTCACGGCCCCGACCCCGAGTTGTACGACTTGGCTGGCGACCCGTTCGAACTGCGCAACCTCGCAACCGCCCAACCCGAGGTAGCCGGGGAGTTGCGTGAGGTGCTGGGGCGAATGTTCGGGGCGGAGATAGAGAATGCGGCGTTGGGCGCGCCCACGATCAGACTGAGTGCTGCGGACCGGGCCAAGCTGGCTGGGCTGGGCTATGCGGGTGACGCGGGGCTGAGCAAGGGACCGGTGGAGCGTGAGGACCCGAAGCGCATGGTTCCGCTGTTGAACCGGTGCGAGATGGCTTTGCTCCTGTCAGCGCTCGGCGAGATCGAACGGACCATCGAGCTGCTGGTGGAAGTCGCCGACGAGTACCCTGACTTCTTCCCGGTCTACCGCTACTTGGGGCTCTCCTACCAGCGCACCGGGGAGATGGCCAAAGCGGACGAGGCCTTCTCCAGAGGTCTGGAGCTGCACCCAGAGTCAATCGGCATGCGCTACGCGCTTTCAACGGTGAAGATGATGCGGGGCGACTTTCGTTCCGCGGGACAACTGTTGGAGGGGATTGTCGAGGACAGCCCGGCGCATTTCGAGGCCCGTTTCGGGCTGGGCATGCTCTTGGTGCAACAGCAGCAATTCAGCAAAGCGGCGGAGGAGCTCAAAGCCGCATTCGAACTGGACCCCGCCTCGCCGAAGTGCGTACAGAATATGGCCCGTGCCTTCACCGCGGCGGCTCGGGCGGACGAACTACCCGGGATCCTCGAGCCTCACTTGGCGACGACTCCGCAGTCCGCCGTGCTGCGCGGGGCCCTGGCGCAGTACTACGTTCAGGCGGAGGACTATGTACGGGCGGAGGGGCTGCTTCGCGAGGGGGTGACCCTGGCTCCGGACGACCAGCAGGCAATCGCGAACTTGGCCATGTTTCTGGCTCAGTGCCCGTCAGCGGAGATCCGCAACCCGGCTGAAGCAGTGAGGCTGCTGGAGCGCTTCTGCGAAAGAACGGGCTATGCGGACTACCGAGCGGTGCATTGGCTGGGCGTCGCCTATGGACTCGGGAGACGATTCGACGAGGGGATTGCGATGGCGAAGCGTGCCCAGGAAATGGCGACCCAGGCCGGCGACGCGCAAGCCGCCGGCGCCGCCGAGGGACTGGTGAAGCAGATGGAAACCGCCCGCCAGCAAGGGGCTGGTGCCGCGGTTCCGCCAGTGCAGCCTCCGGGGCCATCGTAGCCCGGTTGGCCGCCGGGGACTGGGGAAGCTTGTGGCTCCGTCCGCGATCACGGGGTGTCCGGCTTCGTGTCCGCCCACCTGTACCTTGATTTGTGATCATAGCCATGACAACCACACTGTTCGCACATACCGGGTCATTCTGGTCGAGCAAGCCGGCGCCGCGTGACCGGCGGTTCCATGTCGCCTGTTGTGCGTGGGGGATACTGCTGCTGCTCGGTGGCGGATGTGCGGGTGAAGACGCCTCGACAAGGAAATCGGACGGTGTCCGGGGAAAGAGTCCAACCGCCACCAACATTGTGCTGATCAGCATGGACACCACGCGTGCCGATCACCTGGGTTGCTACGGTTGCGAGAAAATCCGCACACCCAACCTCGATCGTCTTGCGGAGGAAGGCACCCGATTCGCCAATTGCGTTTCGTCCAGCCCGGTAACGCTGACTTCGCACGCGACCATGATGACGGGGTCGTATCCCTTTGTGCATGGGGCGCGGGATAACGGCCTATTCTTGCTGGGCGAGGAGAACGTGACCGTGGCGGAAGTCCTTCGGCAGGAGGGGATCTCCACCCACGCCGAAGTGGCTGCCGGCGTAATAGGCCGGAGATACGGGTTGGCCCAGGGCTTCGACACCTACAACGACACCATGACCGCCACGGTAACCGATCGGCGCGCTCAGGTGCTGGCGGAGTACTTCGAGCGCACCGCGGAAGACATCACTCGGCACGGGATCGAACTGCTCAAGAAGCACCAGGATGAACCGTTCTTCCTCTTCCTGCACTACTTCGATCCGCATAAGAGCTACGCCGCTCCCGAGCGCTTCGCCCGCCAGTACGCGGACGGCTACCTGGCGGAAATCGCCTTTGTGGACGAACAGGTGGGTTTGTTCCTCACCGCGCTGGATGAGCTGGGGTTGGCGGACAACACGGTGGTGATCCTGACCGGCGACCATGGCGAAGGGCGCGGCCAGCACGGCGAGAGGACCCACGCGTTCTTCCTCTACGACGCGACCCTGCACGTGCCCTTGATCATGCGCGGACCCGGACTAATCCCCGCCGGGAGAGTGGTGGAAGACCAAGTTCGCTTGGTTGATTTGGCCCCGACGATCCTCGCCCTGGTGGGCATGGATTCCACCAGGCAAATGCAGGGGTCCAGCCTGCTCCCGCTGCTGGGCACCGACGGAGAGAGCGATGGGCGACCGTGTTACAGCGACACGCTCAGTGCCCAGATGGAGTTTGGGTATGCGGCGCTGCGCTGCCTGCGCGCAGACGGTTGGAAGTACATCCACGGACCACAGCCGGAACTGTATCACGTTGCCGAAGACAGGATGGAACTATTCAATCTGGCTGGGCGAGAGACGGAGCGCACCGCGGCTATGCGCGATCGGCTGCGCGAGCTGATCGCCACCTCCCCCGCTCCGCCAGGGAGCCGCGTCGCCGAAAAGGTCATGAGTCCGGACGAGATCCGCAAGCTGCAAGCCCTGGGATATCTGGCGACCGGAGCTGACCCCAACCGCAGAGAGTCCACCTCTGGGGGAAGCGAACTGGATCATTTCGCTCCGGTAGGTCCCCACCCGCGCGATCGCATTGCGGTGATCGAGATGAGTAGCCTGGGGCTCGGCGCCATGCGGGCCGGAGCCTACGCCGAGGCGGAGGAGCACTACCGTCGTTTTCTCGAGATGGAGCCGGACAACGCCGGCGCCATGCAAGAGCTGGGCAATGCACTGCTCGCCCAGGGGAAAGCGGAGCCGGCCCTGGAGGCGTACCGGAAGGCCCTGGAGCTGGCTCCGCACAGCCCGGAGATTCAGTTCGCCCTGGCGGCTGCGCAGGAGTACCAGGGTGATCTCGAGCAGGCGGAGGCGAGCTACTTGCGGGCTATCGCCGCGGATCCCACGCTGGCGGGAACTCATCTCGGGCTGGCTAATATCTACGCCGAAGACGAGCGCTACGACGAGGCCCTGATCGAGTATCAAACTGCGGCGAGTCTGGCTCCCAACCGCGCGGAGGTTTACTTCAAGTGGGGGATGGTCTTTCGGGCGCTCGGCCGGCAGGACGAGGCGATCGATAAGCTGAAGACCGCCGTCCGGTTGGATCCGGAGCATGGCCAGGCTACGGCGTTCCTCGGCGAAATGCTGCATAAAGCCGGGCGCATCGCCGAGGCGATCGATGTGTTGACGCGTGCCTCGCAAGCGGCGCCGGACAGTGTTTCGATTCACCGACGGCTGGCAGAGTGGCACGCACAGACGGGCAACCACCGTGCCGCCACGCAGCATCTTCAACGCGCCGCAGACCTTCAGCCGGAGATTCCGCAGGCACGGCTCAACTACGGTCTCAACTTGGCGCTGTGCGGTAAGCTTGATGAAGCCATCGCCCAATACCGCAAGGCTATCGAGCTGAAGCCGGACTACACCCGAGCATTTGTGGAACTCGCCCGGGTGCTCGAGCAGTCAGGGCGGAACGATCAGGCGAAGCAGGTGTATGTCCGCTTGTTGAAGGCTAATTCTGACCAAGCAGACGCGTACATCCAGACCGCGGCGTTCTTCGACACCCAGGGGGATGCAGTCCGAGCCATGGAAGCAATCCGCCAGGGCTTGGCGGTGCTGCCCGACGATCCCACTCTCGCCAACGACCTCGCCTGGCGCCTGGCGACTTCGGCGGACGCCAAGCTCCGCGACGGAGCGGAAGCCGTGCGGTTGGCAGGACTGGCTGATGCCGCAGCCGGAGGGAAAGATGCCAGTGTGCTGGACACGCTGGCCGCCGCCTACGCAGAAGCCGGGCAGTTTGATGAGGCGATCGCCACCGCTCGGCGTGCCGCAAAACTTGCGGACCAGGGCAAGCAAGCCAGCCTCGCCCAAAGAATCAGAATACGAATGGCCAGTTACCAGAATCACCAACCGTGTCGCGAGCCCTGATCAACAGGCTCGAGGCGACGGGCGCAGGCTAGCGCAGGGGCGTCCCGAACGATTCGTACAGGAACACCGATCCGTTGTAGATGCCGTGGAGCACAATCGCCGCCAGTATCCAGCGGGACTGCCGGGTGATTCGCGGTTGTCGTCCCTCGGAGAGTGCCTCGCGCCAAGGCCCAAACAGCGCCCGACAGGCTACCAGGGTGCAGACGACGTGCAGTGCGACGCAGACCGTCCAGCGGAAGAGAGCGTATTCGCGGGTATGGTTAGGAAAATAAACATACAAGTACATCATATTCTCGATGACGGCGAAAACGGCAGCCGAGCCTATGGTCGCCAACTGCAACTGCTCGATACGCCGGAACAGGTACGGGCGGAGTTCCACCACATAGGCTGCGACGGCGATCTTCATCGTCTCTTCAATGGCCGGACCGAATACGACCAGTAGCAGCAGAACGCCCGCTCCGCCCCCTTGGGTAGCCTGGCCGATCAGCGATGCCAGCACCGCCCAAAGTCCCCCAGCCAAGGCGGCTGCGACCGCAACCGCCCAACCCGTGCCCGCAGACGTCTTCGCCAGATGGGAGCGCACCCAGGTGTAGTAGCTGTTCACCCCCGGTGGTGGAGGGCGGTACAGTTCACGGTGACCGCACTCGGCGCAAGGATGCCCGGCGGGCAGACCCTGCAGGTTGTAGCCGCATTCGCTGCAACGCCATTCCTGCTCGATGGGCTGATGGTCCCGGCCGGGGAGGATGTCCGGTTCGTCGTAGACGCTTTCGCCCGGTCGATATGGCGCTCGGTCTCGGGCGGCTTCGTGCTCGAGTTGGCGGCGGACTTTCTCTTCGGAGGGGTCAGGCTCGGCGCGCCTTGACTGAAAGTGAGGTTCGCGACCGGCGATATGTTCGTCTTCGCTTCCACCCACGATGGTTATTCCCGCACCACCGCGGTCCCGAAGGCGAAGACCTCGACGCTGACCCCCGGGTTGCGACGGCCGCTGCCGCTGCGGATATTGGAGGTCTCATAGCGGACGTTGCAGACTTCGACAGCCCCCAGCGCACGGGCCTGTGCCAGCATGCGCAATGAAGCTTCTCGCCGGGCTCTGACCATCAGGGTCTCGAAGGTGCGCATCTCTCCGCCGACGATGTTACGCAGTTTGGCGGCAAAGCTCTTGAAGTAGTCGGTGGCGATGACCGCCTCACCCATCACCAGCCCCGATCGACATACTGCGCCGACGTCGTGGACCTGCTTAAGGTTGGTGATGGTGATGTCGGCATACTGACCCTCGCGAATCGCCAGGGAGCGGAAGTGACGACGCTCGCGCGCCCGACCGACCACATACCCGAGCACGAGCAGGAAGAGCACGGATGCAATGTTGAACCAAGTCTGAAACACGAGCGGTCTCTCCCTACTCGATGATCACCGCCGTGCCGTAGGCGTACAGTTCGGCGGCGCCTTGGGTCACCGCGCTCGTGGTGAAGCGCACGTTGACGACAGCGTTGGCCCCCAACTCCTGAGCCTGGGCCATCATCCGCTCCAAGGCCTGTCGCCGGGCTTCGGTGAGCAGCTCGGTGTAGCCTTTGAGTTCGCCACCCACGAGGTTTTTGAATCCGGCGGCGATGTCTCGCCCCATGTGCTTGGCCCGAATAGTGTTGCCCTGCACCAAACCCTTGAGTTCCGTGATCGTATAACCGGGGACGGTCTCTGTGTTGACGATGACCATGCTGATCTGCTCCACCGATGCACGTGCCGTGTCGTGAGAATGCATGGTCCACGATGGCCACTTTACTGTCAATCAGCTCGAAGGGGGATTATGATGCCACGAACCAGAAATGGGGAGAGTATTGATGGATGAAGCGCACAGCCAAGTCGAGAGTTCGAGTGGACTAAGCCAGGCCTGTCACCCTTCGTGCCTCGTCTGCCGAGGGGAGCATGAGGGCGGTCTTGGGCTTCGCTTTGAAGCGGAGGCTGACGGGAGCGTGGTCGGACACTTCGCGTGCGACGCCAGCTATCAGGGCTATCCGGATCGGCTGCATGGTGGCGTGGTCTCCATGCTGCTCGACGCCGCGATGACGAACTGCCTCTTCCTGCAGAAGATTCGCGCGGTTACAGCGAAGCTGAGCGTTCGCTTTCGCCACCCGGTTCGACTCGGCGTGGACGCGGTGGTTCGAGCCCGCATCAAGGAGACGACACCGCCGTTATACATTCTCCAAGCGGAGCTTGTGCAGGAAGAGGAAACCTGCGCCCGGGCTGAGGCCACGTTCTTCGCGGATGATTCCCGAGGCAAGCGAAGCGGGTGATTGGGGCCGACGACCGCGCTCTATGGCGATCACACCTGACTCCATCCCGATCAACGACGATCGGACCGTGTTTCTCTGAGGCACCGATGGCCAGGAACAAGAAGCAGCAGCATCGGCACAAGCCGCGGCGAACGGCGGAGACCCCGCGGGGATCGGACGCCGCCATCGACCGCCGCTCCCGGGCGATACCGTGGCTGCTGGGGATCATCCTCCTGGCGCTGCTGATTCGCGGCCTGGCGGTCTGGACGGTGGAACCGACGGGGCTGGTGGGGGACGAAGGGGAGTATATGCTGCGCGGGCGTCAGCTCGCCGCCGGGCAGCCTGTCTTTGATGAGGGCAAGCGGCCGCCGGCGTTTTGGTGCTTCCTGGGGGGGCTGTTCTCTCTGGGGGAACCCTCGGTTACGGTAGCCCGGGCGGGCAATGTGGCGCTAAGCGTGCTGGCCCTGCCGTTCATCTTCTACCTGGGGCGGCGATTCGGCGGAACACGCGTGGGGTTGTGGGCCACGGGCATCGCCGCGTTCTACCCAACCTTCATAGCCTACAGTCACTACCTGTGGACCGAATCGCTCTATGTGCTGATCGTCACCGCCGGTCTGTCGGTGCTCGTCTGGCATGAAGGTGCGCCGCGAATGTGGAAGGTTATTCTCGCCGGCGCGGTCTTGGGAGGTGGAGCACTAACCCGTGAAGCGGGCCTGATGTTTCTGCCTTTCGCAGCCGGTTGGCTGGTATGGATCGGGCGGCAGCGGATTGGCTGGGCGTTGGCTGCAGGCGCAACGTTCGCTCTGACGGCGGGACTGGTGATCCTCCCGTGGACGTTGCGGGTCAACAGGTCGAGCGATCACTTCGTTCTGCTGAGCTACACGAGCTACTTGAACCTCTACATAGGCAATGGGCGTCCGGTGCAGCTCGAGCCGGACGGCCCGCGGGTACGTCCCAAGACCCACTATCGCATGTTGGGGCAGACTCGCTCGGAGCGTGAGCTGGCCGCCCGCCGGTTGGCCTTGGCGGCGATCGCCGAGCGCCTGCCCTGGTGGCCTGTCGAGAAGATCCGCCGGGACGTGCCCCGGTTGTTCACCCCCAACTCCTTTGCGGTCGGGCGCCTGCTGGGGACCCCGGGCGCCGCCGGTTGGGCGGGAGAATGGGGCTACCACTTCCGACCGGAGGTGCTCAATGCGCCGGCTGTACGCGTGGTGATGGTGGTTCTGGCGGTGGGAGTGTATGTGTGCGTGGTGGTACCTGGGGTTGGCGGACTGGTGCTGACGCCGCATCGTCGTTTCGCCAATCTGTTCGCGCTCTTCATCGGCAGTCAGGTGCTCCCGACGCTGATTACATTCGCATGCTCCCGGTTTCGTTTGGGTTTCATGCCCCTGCTGATGATCGCCACGGCGAGCTTTCTGGCCCAGCCGGGCCTTCAGTGGCGCTCGGCTTCGGGTCTGCGCCGTCTGGTGGCGCTTGCGGTCATGATCGTGATGCTGCTGGTGGTCGCCTCGAACTACCGGACGATACTCAAGCCGCAGTGGGGGTAGCGCCCGTGGCAAGACCCCGACCGCGACAACAACCGTAGAGCCCAACGCCACCCTCTTGGAAACGGCACTGATTGGAGCGCCCTGCTGTCCTCTGTGGGCGCTGGGGCTATGATGAAGCGTGGGACCGGCGCAGACGGAGACACGTTTGCTGCCGGTGTGGCGAAAACGAGGCGGCGGCTGAGTCCCCGGCGAGTAATCATGGCGGGAAATCTGCGTATTGTGGTTCTGGCGGAGAACACCGCGGGCGCCCGCGGGGTGTTGGCGGAGCACGGGCTGGCCTTGTGGATGGAAGTTAACGGTCTGAACCTTCTGTTTGACACCGGACAGGGGATGGTCCTGCGCCATAACGCCGAGGTACTGGGCGTGGACCTGGCCCGCGCCGACGCCATCGTGCTCAGTCATGGGCATTACGATCATGCAGACGGCTTGCCCGAGGTGCTGGATCTGTGCCCCCGGGCCACGGTCTATGTCCATCCGCGAGCGTTTGAAGCCAAGTTTGGCCGGAGGAAGGACGGCGTGGTGCGTAGCGTTGGGTCGATGGTGAGCAGCCTCGAGGACCTGCGCGCCCGGGTGTCGCACGTGGTTACGACGGAGGAACCCACTCGGTTGGCCGAGGGCGTCCAGCTCACCGGAGAAATCCCACGGCGTCACGCCTTCGAGGAGTCTGACGCCCCATTCTACCTCGACGAAGCCTGCACCCGGGAGGATCACCTGCTCGACGATCAAGCCATGTTTGTCGAGACCGCCGCCGGGCTGGTGGTGCTGACCGGCTGCGCTCATTCCGGATTGGTCAACACGCTGCACTACATATCCCAACTGACCGGTGGACGGCAGGTGTACGCCGTGCTCGGGGGGTTTCACCTACACGGTGCCGATGAGGAGCGCATCACCCAGACCACGGCGGCGTTGCATCGCCATGATGTGCAGCGGGTCTACCCGGCGCACTGCACCGGCATGCGGGCCATCGCCGGCATGATGCAGGTCTTCGGGGAGCGGTGTATCCCCGCGTCAGCCGGTCTGGAGATCACCCTGCCGTGACCATCGATCGAGTCGAACAGGTACGATCATGAAAGGGGGCGACCAGCCGTGCAAGGACAGACGATCACGTTTAAACCTATCGGAATCATCCATTCTCCTTTCAAACAGTCGGCGGGCACACCGATCCAGAGTGTGCTCGCCCCTCAGGCGGAGGGCACGGTCGAAGTATTCGAGGAGTTCGCCGAGGGGCTTGGCGACGTGGATGCGTTCTCCCATCTGCATTTGCTGTACGCGTTCGATCGCGCCCGGACCCCGACGCTGACCTGCGTCCCGTTCCTCGACGACAAACCCCGCGGGGTCTTCGCTACGCGAGCCCCCGCCAGACCCAACGGACTCGGCCTGTCCATCGTGCGCCTGGTGAGGCGAGAGGGTTCGCGCCTGCGTGTCCGGGAGTTGGACATCCTCGACGGCACCCCGCTCCTGGACATCAAGCCGTTCGTACCACGCTTTGACGCCCGCCCGGAGGCGACCTCCGGTTGGGTGCCTTCCACGCTGCCCGACAGCGTAGGGGGTGGTGCCGATGACCGATTCAGTCGGTGAGTTCCCGCCCTTGCGTTGCGCAAGGTACGGGGTACCCGCGCGTCTCGATTCGGCTTGGCTGGAGTCGACTACGACGAGTTGCTCAGCGTGTTGGTCAACCAACCCCGGGCGCTGAGCAGCAGCGAAAACAACGCCGGGACCAGGAACAGAGTGAACACCGTGGAAACTAGCAGCCCCCCCACCACCACCGAACCCAGCCCTCGGTACAGCTCGCTGCCCGGGCCCTGCATGATCACCAGCGGAGCCATGCCGCAGATGCTGGTCAGGGCGGTCATGAAGATCGGACGCACGCGCGTGCGTACGGATTCGACCACCGCTTGCTGACCCTCCATCCCGCCGTCGCGCATGTTGTTCAATGATTGATGAACGATCAGGATCGCGTTGTTCACCACGATCCCGATCAGGATGATGAACCCCAGCATGGTCACCACGTCGAGTTGGATCGTGGGCACCAACGGGTTGCGCCCCGTCACCCAGTGCATGATCGCCAGGGAGATGAACCCGCCCACCGTAGCCAGAGGCACGGAGAACATGATCACGAACGGGTAGGTGAACGACTCAAAGAGACCGGCCATTAGTAGATACGTAATCAGGATCGCCAACGCCAGATTCCACTTGACCGCGGTGAAGGTCTCGGTCAGCTTGTCCGCCGTGCCAGCCAACCGCGTGGTCACCGTGGGGGGAATCATGCCCGCCTCGCGCCCCGGCTTGATGATCTCCTCCTCGATGGTCTGCATGATCTGCTCGAGAGGCTGACCTTGCGGAGTGATGCTCAGGCTGACCGCGGGAAGCTCCTCGATCCGCAGAATCTGTTGGGGCGAGGTCGTCGACACAATGTCCACCACCGACGACAGGGGGATGATCCGCCCGCGCGGGGTGTGGATGGGAATCTGGCCGATCCCCTCCTTGGTGTTCAGGTCGTGCTCGATCATCACCGCCATGTCGATCTCGTCACCCCGGTCGCGAAACCCGCCGACATAGGCGCCGTCCACTGCCGCCTCAACGATGAAGGCCACGTCGCGCACACTCAGACCGACGTGCGCAGCCTTCACCCGATTGGGGACGAACCGGATCTCGTCGCGCGGCAGGTTGAAGTTGCCCGGGTTCGGCTGGGGAAAACCGAAGCGCTGGAGACACTGGCCAAACAACATCCCCGCCACTTGGGTGACCTCTTCGAGGTCGGTGCCCAGTATCTCCAGGTCGACCTTGTTTCCTCCGCCAAGCTGTTCGAAGATGGACATCTGCGAGAAAACCGGGAAGGTCCCTTCGACCAGACCCGCCGCCCGGGCGAGCACCGGAACCAGAGGTGTGATCGCTGCGGGGTCCTGGCTGCTGCAGCCCATGAAGCACATTCCGCCCCACGCTACATAGAAGAAGTTCTCCACCGGAGGTGGGATCATCTCGAACGAGTCACCCTCCCCGGATGACATGGTCACCGGGGGAAGGTTGGCGGCTGCGGTAGAACCGAGTTCAGCCTCCCAGAACTGCCGGAGTCCGAACGGTTGCCCCGGCTTGCCGTCCATGAGCGTGTCGCCCATGCGCCTGAACTCGTCCATCGAGTACCCGGGCGGCGTGAAGATGAGCCCGAAGATGAGGTTCTGGTTGCCGCTCGGAAGATAGTCGGTCGGCGGCATCAGGAACTTCGCGCCGGCCAGTGAGGCTGCGGTAAGGCAGGCCACCAGGCCCAGACGGGCGAATACCGAACGGTTGATCCGCTCAACTGTTCCGGCAACAATCCCCGCGACCCGGCCGGTGCGCTCACCATCACGGCGATGCTGCTCCCGAATGTGCAAGACCTTATTCGCCAGCGGCGGAATCACCAGAATCGAGACCAGCAGCGACAGCCCGACGCCTGCACTTATCGCAATCGCGATGTCCCGGAAAAGCTGGCCAGCCTCCTCCTCGACAAAAACGACCGGAACAAACACAGCCATGGTGGTGAGCGTGCTGGCCAGCACCGCTCCCCAAACCTCGCTGGCGCCTTTGAGCGCCGCTTGAAAGAGATCCGCCCCCATCTGTCGATGGCGGAAGATGTTCTCCAATACCACCACCGCGTTATCGACGACCATGCCGACGGCGAAGGCCAGCCCGGCGAGCATGACCACATTCAGGTTCCGCCCGAGCAACGTCACCGCCAGAAACGTTCCGATGACCGAGATCGGGATCGCCGCGGCAACCACGAACGTCGCCCGCCCGCTGCGCAGGAACAACAGCAGAACGGCCACCGCCAGGACGCCACCGAACAGAATGTTGTTCTTCACCAGGTTAATGGCTGAATGGATGTAGATCGTCTCGTCATATACCTGTTTCAGGCTTCGCCCTTCGGGGGCGAGCACGTCTCGGTTGATCTCGGAGATGCGCTCCTTCAGTAGGTCCATCACCGCGATCACGTTCGCCCCGGTCTCGCGCCGGACCGGAAGGGCGATTACGTAGTCCCCCATGGAAGTGACGAACGACTGCTGCTTCTTGTGCGTATTGACGACCTTGGCGACGTCGCGGACAAAAACAGGCCCGCCGACATCGTAGCCAATCACCGTGTTCTCGACCTGGGCAACCTGCTCGTACTTCCCGACGGTTCGATAGGTGTAGTCGCGCTTGCCCTGGGTGATCGTACCTGCCGAGACGCTCACGTTCTCGCCGCGGAGGGAACCCTGCAGATCCTGATAAGTCAGCCCGCGGGCAGCCAGCTTCTCGGGATTCACCCGGATATGGACCTCCCGCTCGCGCCCGCCATACACATCCAGCGATGCCACCCCCGGAACGCGCTCCAGCATCGGCTTGACCCGATCCTCCACGTAGTCACGCAGAGTGGAAACATCCTCCTCGGGGCGCCCTCGGAAGATCAGCCAGGCGATGGCTGACTCGTTGGCTGCGTCGGACGCCTGGATCACCGGTTCCTCCATTTCCTCCGGGTATCCGCTGACCTGGCGCATCTTTTCGGACACGTCGCGCAGAGCGTTGTTCTTGTCAACGCCCACGAAGAACTCAAGGTCGATCTGCCCCCAGCCCTCATTTGAGGTGGAGGCCATCTTCCGCAGGTTGGGGACACCTTTGAGCTTCTCCTCCTGACGCTCGACGATCTCGCGCTCGATCTCCTGCACACTGGCCCCAGCCCAGTATGTCTGCACGGTCACCTTGGGCTGATCCACGTCCGGGGTGAGTTGGATGGGGATGCGGAGGATGCTCAGGACCCCGAAGAGGACCAGGAGAATCACTCCCACGGAGACCTTCACGGGGTTGTCGATGGCGTATCGGATGATGGGCATCGGAATCTCGTCAACTGTGGAATGCCAAGCGGCACGTAGCCGGTCTGGGAAGCTGGCCACCTCGCGGCGGGGCAAACCCTGCCTGGGCGGTCACGGTTGGGTCTCGCTCGCGGGCGGCGGGGTGTCCGGGGACTCTTCACCGGAAAACTCGACCGGAGTCGGAAAGGAAATCCGTTCATTTCCCCGCACGACGACCTGCGTCCCCGGAGCAACATTCCCCGAGGTAACCGCGATCCAGTCGTCAATGTCCGCCCCGGTGGTCACCGCCGTGGGGATCGCGGTAAGCCCCTGTTCGGTGGGCATTACCACACACACGTGGGCGGTCCCCCCGCGAACGTCCACCGCGTCCTTCGGCACCGCCACCGCGTCCCTCTCCGGACCGGTGATCAGGGTGGCCCAGGCGATCATGCCCCCCTTGAGTCTCCCGTCCGCATTGTCGATCACCACCTCGACCGGAAACGTCCGGGAGGCTTCGTCGGCCTGAGGGATCACATGCTTGATCCGTCCGGTGAACACCGCGCCGAGCGCGTCCACGCGAAGGCGGGCTTCGTCACCGACGTGGACATAAGGAAACGCCTGCTCGGGGGCGTCCACCCTCACCAGCACACTGGACAGATCGATCAGTTCGACGATGGCTCCTCCCCGTTCCACCCACTGACCACGCTCCGCCTCTCGGCGAACGACATGCCCGGAGAACGGAGCGCGAATCACCGTCTTGGCCAGATCGCGCTCTATCCGTTCGACCACGGCAGCCTGCTCCGCCACGGCGAAGCTGGCCTGGGCGATCACCTCTGCGCGCGGTCCGTTGACGCCTTCGTCGTACGCTGCCTGTGCGGAGAGCATGCGCTGTTCAGCCGCCCGGTATTCCGCCTCGGTGTCCCAGACCTCCTTGGGGTTGGACCTGCTTTTGCTTTGCAGGCCCTCGACACGTTGCACCTCCTGGGTCCACTGAACGTGGCGAGCTTTGGCCTCCTCGAGAGCAGCTTTGAGGCGGGCCAGCTCCTCCGCCCGTGTTCCGGTCTGGAGTTCCTTCAGCCTGGCTTGCAGCGCCCCCAGGTTCGCCCGGGCGGATGCCAGTTGTGCGGCGAGCGTCTCGCCATTCAACCGGCAGACCACGCCGTCCCTCTCCATGAGGTCGCCTTCGCGGGCCGGCATCTCCACGACCAGCCCTTCAACCTCCGAGCCGAGGACGCTGCGGACCACCGGTCTGACCGTCGCCACCAGGCGCATCGTGGCAGGGAGCGCTCGCGTTTGCGCCCGCTCCACCACGACTTTCGTCCGGGGCATCTGGGCGAACGCAGCGCTCGAACCCATGACCACCAACGTCACAATCCAACCACTCCGGCAGTTCATGTAGCCTCACCTCGCCTAATCAGGGCGCCAAGTGCGCGTTCCCTCCACCAGCCGTGTCTTATAGACTATGCGCGGATTTCTGCCAAATGTTAGGGGGATGAACACGGTGTCCGGGGACATGGCAGACTGGGCTGCGTACACTCTGCAGGGCGGGGTCCGCGCACTCCTCGACATGCTCTATCCCCCAACTTGCCCCCTCTGCCGGAGCCCAGGCGTTGACGGACCCGGCTTGCTCTGCGAGTCGTGCGCGAGCTCCGTGGAAGAGGAAGGCCACACCGCCTATTGCCCCACCTGTGCTCGAACCACGCCGCCGTTCGCAGTCTCCGACGGACGCTGCGGACACTGCCGCGAGCAGAAGGCGCGGATTGCGGGAGTCGTCCGCATCGGACCTTATGGCGGCGAACTCGGCGCCGCGCTCCGCGCCTTCAAGTATCAACGCAATTGGCGACTGGGGGCGAGCTTGGGAGATCGCCTGGCGACGGCGCTGCAACAGGCCCCCTGGCTGGAGGAGGTCGAGGCCCTGGTAGTCGTGCCCCAATGGATCTTGCGGCGGCCTTTCGCTGGGGACTACCCCCCGGCGTTATTAGGCCGGCGGGCTTCTCGGGCGACCGGGATTCCGGTGATCCCTGCCCTGCGCCGGGTGAAAGGTGGGCCGTCGCAGATCGGCTTGACGAACCACCAGAGAGTCGAGAACGTACGCGGGAAGTTCGCCGTGGCGCGTGGCGTGCGCGTGGACGGCGCGACGCTTTGTCTGATTGACGACGTGATGACCACCGGAGCCACTGTAAACGAATGCGCCCGGATCCTGCTGAACGCGGGTGCCCGGGCAGTTTACGCGGCGGTCGCCGCCCACGTCAGCCATGATAGTGCCCGGGGACTAGTGTTTTGTCAGCCGTAGTCCTTCGGGTGGCATGGGCAAACTCGTTTGCCCGTGCGCGTTGGTCTTCCGAGGACACGGGCAAGCTGCTGCTTGCCCATGGCACCCGTTGTTTGAGGATTGACGGAACACTAGTGCAAAATCAGCCCCCGCGCCTGCCATCGGAGGAACGATGAACACCGCATCTCCCGAGGACCAGGACTTTCGCCAACTGGGTGAGTCGAATCTGTCCGCAGGTACGTCACGGGCGATCGGCCAGGGGTTCATCGCCACCCGGTACGCTCTTGGTGGCCGCCTGGTCCGCCTGGGGGTGACGCCGAACCACATCACCGTCGCCGGGTTCATCGCCAGTTGCGGGGCGGCGGTCTGCTTGGTGATGGGGGCTGGGCACCACTCTCCTGCGGAGCTGGCGGTGAGCGGGGTCTCGCGGAGCTTCTGGCCGCTGCTGGCGGCTGGGGGCATCCTGCTGGCGGGATCCTGCGACGTGTTGGACGGCGCCGTGGCCCGCATGGGTAACCTGGGCACCGATTTCGGCGGCTTACTTGATTCCGTACTCGATCGCCTCTCTGAGATTGTGGTCTACGTGGGGATTGTGATTCACTTCGCGGTGATCGGCAATGCCACGTATGCTGCTTTGGCGGTGATCGCTCTGTGCAATGGGTTGATGATCGCGTACACCAAGTCCCGAGCCGAGGATAGCATCGAACACTGTGGGGTGGGCTTCTGGCAGCGCGGGGAACGCAGCGCCGCGATGCTCTTCGCGGGGATGTCCTGCCATGTTCCGACGGTGCTGTGGCAGCAGGCCATCTCGCCGTTCTTCACCTTCCTGCTGCGTATGCACCATGCTCGGGCCACCATGCGGGCGAATCGGACCGGCGCGGCGCCGCCGGCACGCTCCGGATTCAGTTTGCTGCAGCCCTGGCGTTATCCGCGCGGCAGCATCCCGTACGACGTGACCGTCGCGGTGAACATTGCGTTTATCGTGGTAATGCCCTGGATCCACCCCTGGTTCTACGGCGCCGGCGATCCGTTGGGCGACTGGTTGGCGAGCCTGACTAAGGCATCATAGACTGCGGAGAAACTTCCTGCTCCGCCCGAGCCTTCTGCTTGCGGGCCGAGTCACGGAATGCTTTCGCGTTACGGTTGTTCGGCTCGTAGCGGAGGGCCGATTCACAGAATGCCTCCGCCTCGTCCCATTCCTTCTGGGCGTAGCGGATTCGGCATCGATAGTAGTTCGCCAGGAAGGGGCTGAGGCGTTCAACCTGCCCGCAGTAGGGTTCCGCTTCGTCAACACGACCCCGCGTGACGAGCAATTCCAGCAGCGTCCTGAACGCCTGGACGAGGTTCGGCTTGGCGATGATGGCCTGCTTGTAGAACTTGATGGCTTTGTCCCGGCGCTCGGTGACCTTCGCATAGTGCTGGCGGTATTCCTCCGTCTTCGACTTCGCCAAGGCTTGGTCCTGCTGCGCCCGCGCCGCCTTGGCTTCCGCTTTGGCCCCGTCACCGTCCTGGCGATACGCCTCCGCCTCACGGTTATACTGGTTGCCCAGATTGTACCAGCCGGCCCAGCATTTGGGGTTGCCTTCCAGGGTCGTCAGCCAGAACGTCTCGGCTGATTCCCAGACCCTGGAGTAGACCACGGTCTTGATACCGTACGCAACCAGCGCCGCGCAGATGACCCCGGTGACGATCAGAGAACCTCGCCGAGCGGGGCTCAACCGCTGGCGCAGCATGTCCAGCAGCAGGGCAAAGATCACCAACACCCCGATCCCCCCATTGTAGATGTAGTGCTCGTGCACATAGGAGAATTGGAAGATGTTGATGTTCTTCAAGCCCAGCATGGGCAACTGGGTGATCAGATAGAAACCAAGCCCCCAATAGAGATGCGCCGGAATACGCCTGCGCCACCTGAACAGCAACCACGCCACCACGAGCACGCCGAGCACGGGCAACCACCAGACCGGGGACGCGCCTGGGCTCCAGCGCTCGTGCTCGATGGGGTCGGGGTTCCACAACTGCCCGATCGGCAACTGGTTGATGGGAACCACCAGCTTGCCCACGTAGAACCACGCAGCCGCCGAAGCCACGAACGGCCGCTGGGGACCGTTCAGGGGAACCGGACGGGCCCGATCCTCCATGTACGACGTCGTGTCCGCCGAGAGAACCGACATCACCAGCAACGGGGCGATGCGCAGGAGACTGCCGATGTCCAGACGCTGACCCCCGACGCGGTCGACGACAAACAACACTGCGATTATCAGCATGAGCGGAAGGAAGCGCAGCACGACCGCCCCCGGATGCCAACGGCTGACGTAGAACTCGAGCTCGTCGCCCGAGGATTTAAGCGTGAACCTCTGGGCTTTGTCGGTGGTGATAACCCACTTGCTACCCGGTGAAACCACGGACACCGTCGGCGTCTCCGTGTAGCGCAGGACATCAGCCTTGAGCATCCTCTGACGCAGCTCCTTCGGCAGACTGCCGCCGTCCAGCTCGACGGAATACTCGCTCTTGGTATTGAACAGGTATCGGTTCCCCAGCAGAATCGTCGGAGAGCAAGCCACCGCGCACATAATCAAGGCCGGGAGCAACGGCGCCAGCCTCTTGAGCTGCAACCGGCGATGCAGTTGGCGATCCACGGCGATGGCCACCGCCCCGACCAGAAGCAGGGGAACCACCAGCAGCAGGAGATGCGGAAGCTGCCACGCATGCCCCTTGGACAACACCCACCAGGGCAAGAAGGCGACCGCCACCACCGCCAGCATGGGCAGCCCCCGACGCAGCAGATGGCGGAAACCGCGCCGACCGTCGATCAGCCAGTCGGTGAGGAACAGAACCAGCGGAAAGGTCAGCGCCACCGTCTTGCTGAACAGGGCGCCTTGGAAGAACACAAACGTGGCTAGATAGGGCAGCCACCCTCCGGTCCGCCGGTGCCTCAGGTAGCAGCGCAGAGCGATCACGTAGAACAACAGGGCGAGAATATTCTTGCGCTCCGTCGCCCAGGCCACCGACGCGACGTTCATAGGATGCACGACGAACAGCGCCGCCGCCACGAACGATACCCACACGCTCATGCCCAGACGCCGCAACAGGCCCATCAGTACGACCGAGGTAATTCCGTGCATCAGCATGCTGACGAAATGGAAGCTCCAAGCCTGGTCATGCTTGACAAAGATCGCCGGGTCGCTGCTGTAGACGTTCAGCGCCCCGTCTTCCTTGCGGACCCCGTACCCGTCCTCCAGAGCGAAGTACGTGCTCTGCCGCATGCGTGGGCGACCGACAACCCACCGACGATCGCGCTCGACGACGAAGGACCGCGCTCCGTAGCGAAGCTCGACGCCGTGCTCCGTGAACGCTTCCTGGAGTGCTGCCGGAAGGGTTGACTTGCCCAGGGACGATTCCAGCTCCGCCGGCAGGCTGAAGAGAAACTGGTCATTAAGGCGATGGTGTACCTGGTGCTCCGCCCAGAACATGGTGAACAGCAACGGGTAGTACTGGTGGGTGCTGTCCTTGAGACCCTCATTCTTGAAGCGGCTGTACTTGGTGTTGGTCCACAGATCGTTGAAGCCGTGCGGATGGACAAGCTGACGATTGTCGTAGATGTAGTGGTCGTCATCCCAACTGACGAAACCGTTGTTCAGGGATGGGACATAGACCGCGATGGCCAGCAGGAACACGATGATGGGCAGCACCCAGCGCTCGAACCCGTTGGCCGGCTTGGTGGGCTCCAGGGGTACTGGTTGAGCCTGACCCACGCTGCGCTCGATTCTGGGGGAGTTCTTGGCGGCCTTCATGCGACACTTTATAGCATTTGGCTCGGTTTGTGCCAAACGAGGGCGTCAGCTCAGCGACGCTTCGTCCTCAGGGATCCCGAAGAACACTTCGGCGTTGCGCGTGGTCTGACTGGCCAATCGCTCCAGCGGCTCGTCGCGCAGTCGGGCCAGGAATCTCGCGGTGTGGGGCAAATGGCTCGGTTCGTTGGGCCGCACGCTGCGCACCGGCTCGGGAGAGAGATACGGGGCGTCCGTCTCCAGCATCAGGCGGTCCGCGGGGTATTCGCGGGCGACAGCCTGCAGCTCCGTGGACTTACGGAAGGTGACGATGCCCGTGAACGACATCTGCCACCCGTGATCAGCGAGTTGCCTTGCTTCGTCCGCCGTACCCGTGAAGCAATGAAACACCACGCGCCGACCGTCGAACCCGTGGTCGCACAGCAGGGCTACCGCGTCCGCGACGGCTTCCCGGCAGTGGATGACCAGGGGAAGCTCGAGCGGCTGGGCCAGCTCGAGCTGCGCGGCAAAGACCCGACGTTGCGAGACCCTGTCAGAATGATCGTAGTAGTAGTCCAGGCCCATCTCCCCCATGGCGACGATTCGAGGGTGCCGGGCCAACTCGCCCAGTTCGTCAAGACCGGCGGATTCCACCTTGGATGCTTCGTGCGGATGAATGCCCACCGTAGCAGACACGCCGTCGCAAGCGGAAGCCAGCTCGACCGCTCGGCGCGAATCCGCCACATCCGTCCCCACGGTAATCACCCGGAACACGCCGTGCGCGCGAGCCCGTTCCAGAACACCCGGCACGTCCTCCGCCAGGGCGCCGAGGGTCAGGTGGGCGTGGGTGTCAAAGAGTCTTGTAGCCATGAAGGAGGATTATCGCGGCGTAGGCCCGAAGGCGTCAACGAAGTGCTCGATCTCGGGCTTGCGTCCCTCGCCAAGCACCACCGCCACCACATCGAAACGGCAGGGGCGGGCTTCCGCACCGGTCTGCTTTAGGTAACACTTGGCGGCGGCGGTGATCCGACGCCGCTTGCGGGTATGGACCGCATCTTCGGGCCAGGACGCGCCATCGGCCCGGCGGGTCTTGACCTCGACGAAAACGACGGTCGGAGCGTCAAGCATGATCAGGTCAATCTCGCCGGCGGTGCAGGTGTAATTGCGGGCGAGAACGCGATGCCCCCTGCGGCGCAGAAAACGAGCGCCGAGCTTCTCGCCCAGGCGCCCGAGTTGATCCTTGGAGAGGCGCGCGTATCGGCGTCCCCATAGCATGATGGCAGACTACACGCCGGCCGTAGCCAATTCCTCGGCGGGCGGTTCGGGGGCGGCTACGGTTTTCTCCGCCCCGCGCTTGGTCTTGGTGGACGAGACGCGCTGCTCACGAAGCCGACGGGACTTGCCCACCCGATCGCGCAGATAGTACAACTTGGCCCGGCGAACCTTGCCCCGGCGACGGACCTTGACGTCCACCACCAGCGGCGAATGCAGCACGAAAGTGCGCTCCACCCCTTCGTTATTCACGATGCGCCGGACAATGAACATCTCGTTCATGCCCGCCCCACGCCGGGCAATCACCACCCCGTTGAAGATCTGCACGCGCTCCTTGCTGCCCTCGATGATCTTCACGGACACATCAACCGTATTGCCCACCGAAAACTCCGGGACCTCTTTCTTCAGGCAAGCCTTCTCGGCAAGCTGCAACAACTGCTGACTCATTCTGATACTCCCACTGCCGAAGAAACTCGCGTTGGCGGGCGCTCCCCCACCCAACGTCGTCCCGGAACCGTCATTCTACTACCGGCCCATCATCCGCCAGCAAATCGGGGCGGCGGGCCTGCGTTCGTTCAATCGCTTGCGCCCGGCGCCACGCCTCAATCTTCGCGTGATCGCCGGAGATCAGCACCTCGGGAACCTCCATGCCGCGGAACACCCTCGGTCGGGTATACTGCGGATACTCCAGCAGGCCCCCTTCGTGTGATTCCTCCTCCACCGAAGCGGCGTCACCCAGGGCACCCGGCAGTAACCGGACCACCGCATCGATCAACACCACCGCCGCGGACTCCCCTCCCGAAACCACGTAGTCTCCGATGGAAACCTCTCGCACCCCCAAACCTGTTCGGATGCGCTCGTCGAATCCCTCGTAGTGTCCGCAGATCAGCAGCAACTCGTCCTGGCGGGACAACTCCCACACCAGGGGTTGACTCAAACGCTCACCCTGCGGAGTGAGCAGGATCCGAGTCAGACCAGGACCGCAACGAGCGGAGATATCCTCCACCGCACGGAACACCGGTCCGCAGGTTAGAACCATGCCCGCTCCCCCGGCGAACGGCCGGTCATCGACACTGCGATGTTTGTCTTCGGTGTACTCCCGCAGTTGCGTGAAACCGAATGAGACGATGCCAGCCTCGACCGCCCGCCCGACGATGCTCGTCTCCACAAAAGGAGCGAACACCTCGGGAAAAAGCGTCAAAACATGGATGCGCATCGCGTCATGGAACCGGTTGGCGTCAACTGAGGATCAGCCGATACCGTTCTTCTTCAGCAGATTGCGCACGGTTCGAGACGGCTGCGCACCGACGCTCAACCAGTACTCGATACGCTCGCGCTTCAGCTTCACCTGCTGCTCAGGATCTGCAACCAGGGGATCAAAGTACCCCAACTCCTCGATCGGCCGTCCATCGCGCGCTCGGCGCTGGTCAATCGCGGTAAACCGGTAGAACGGGCGATGCCGACGCCCAAACCGTTTCAGTCTCAGCCTCACGGCCACCAGATTCTCCTCTATCCTATGGCAGGCTCCGGAAAGGTGCCTGCTGTGCGCAAAAACCCCAAGTCCAGCCAGTATAGCAGGCCTGCGTAGTTCGGCAAGCGGCAAACCGCCGGCGAGTCAGTCCGGAGACCGCGGCCACGTGCAAGCCGGGGCCGCATTGAATTGTCACTTTAATAGCCTGAAGGGGGGGGGGCAAGCCTCCACTGACGTGTCGTCGCTGGATCGGGCTCGGCATGGCTGCGGGCAGGAACTTTCGGGCCTCTGGCCCCCGGCGCTGATATCAGGCTGATACCATAAAGAAAGCACCGCGAGCCCGAAGGCATCCACGGTGCTTTCCGGAGGGGAAAGAAGCCGAATAGTCCAAGACGATGAGGCTAGCCGCCTCGTGTCGCATCCCCCTATGAAGCCGTTACCCCGTGGACGATGACGCTGCAGAGCCCGCCAGCCCCACCGAATCATCGCCCCAGACTATATCGGCTTTCGGAGCCGATTACTGTTCTGAAAATCGTACCCAACCTCAGTACGACTACCACCTCGGTAACTCCATTGTTACCGGACCTCGTGTTCAGATTCCAGACCTATTGATGAAAACGATTCGTCAGTCAGCACTGCGCATATCCACAGGCTTCACAGGTTACGCAGCCTTCACTGAATCGGACCGGACCCTGGCAATCTGGGCAAAGAACCTTGAAGCTCTCCAGTTGAGAGCGTGGACCGCTCGCATCCGTCGAGGATGCGAGCGGTTCCGCAGCTCCACCGTGGCGCACGGTACGGCTTTGTTGGCTAATGCTGTCGACGCTCTCGTTGGCAGCATTCTGGCCGTTGCCATTTCCGTTCCCGTTTCCATTCTCTTTGCCGTTGCCGCCGTTGGCGGACCCGGGCTTGGCTTGATCCACCTGGCTCCAGTCGCATTCACCCAGCAACAGTGCTCGCGTTCCGACGCGCATCTTGGCATGGGCGTAGCGAGCCAAGGCCCGGGCCAAGCCGTCCCCCAGGCTCATGATCTTCCCCTCGCGCGTGCTGACCTGAAGGCTGGACCCGATCCCCTTGAGCTGGGCGATCACGTGGTGGAGCTCGCCGTGCGAGCGTAGCCACAGACTGACCAGACGGCAGATCGCCTCGAGGTCGCTGTTGGCCAGATCGCCACCTTTACCGAGTTGGGCAAACACCTCCAGCTCGCGTCCGGAATGGGGGTCGACGGTGATGTGGACGTGCATGTTGCCGAACGGGGTCATCTGGCGCATGCGGATACCACTGGTGAACTCCTCCACGGGCTGTGGTTCGCGAGGCACGTGGACGATGACTTGTTTCACTTTTTCGACGACGCGGACCTCGGCGGAGTCCTCTTGGGTTTCGCCGGCCCGGGTCATGGGTTGATGGGAACGGCAGCCGTCCCGGTAAACGGTGACGCCCTTGCACCCCGAGTCGTAGCACATCTCGTAGATGCCCGCGACCTGCTCGACGGTGGCATCATTGGGGAAGTTGATCGTCTTGGAGATCGAGGAGTCACAATGCCTCTGAAAGGCGGCCTGCATCTTGACGTGCCATTCGGGTGTCACGTCGTTGGCACAGACAAACACCCGCTTCATCGCTTCGGGGATTTCCGAAACCTGAGCGAGGGTGCCATCCCTGGCGATACGATCCATCGTACCCTCGCTGATCAGGTCTCGCTGACGCATGGTCCGTTCGAAAACCGGGTTGACTTCGAGCATCACCCCCTGATCCTCATCCTGGCCACGCAATACGTTACGGTAGAACACCACTCCGAAGAGCGGCTCGATTCCGCAGGAACACCCCGCGATGATGCTGATCGTACCGGTGGGGGCGACCGTGGTGCAGCAGGCGTTCCGCATCGGCCGATGCGCGCGCGTATCCCACAGGCTACCTCGCCAGTTGGGGAAGCATCCCCGCTGCTCAGCCAACTCCTCGCTGTAGGCGTGGCAGCGCTCGCTGAGGAACTTCATGCAGCGTTCGCCCCACGCCAGCCCTTCCGCGGTGTTGTACCCGACCCCGAGCTTGTACAGGGCATCGGCGAATCCCATGACTCCCAGGCCGATCTTGCGATTACCCTTGCACATCTGCTCGATTTGCGGAAGGGGGTAGCGATTCGCATCGATCACGTTATCGAGGAATCTCACCGCGGTGTCGATGGTTTCGCCGAGCGCCTCCCAGTCCATGTCCGCCTGTTCCGTGGAAGGTTGACGAACGAAGGCGCTCAGGTTGACGCTCCCGAGGTTGCAGGCTTCGTAGGGCAGAAGCGGCTGTTCGCCGCACGGGTTGGTGGCTTCGATCCGCCCGAGCTGCGGGGTGGGATTGTCCTGGTTGATGCGGTCGATGAAGACCACTCCGGGCTCGCCCGTCTGCCAGGCATGCTTGGTGATGATGTCCCAGATATCCTGGCGGGAGTAGAACGGGGCGCGGTCAGGACGCTCCGCCGCCCGGGCCGCCGGTACCAGGTTACGGATGTCGTACTCCGAGATGTTCAGGTCTTTGGGTAGAAAGTACTCGTCGCCGTTCCGGGGATTGCGCACCACGTGGGGCGCCTGCGGGTCGTCCCGGAGGGCCTGCATCCAGGCATCAGTAACTTTGACCGATATATTGTAGTTAGTGAATTGATCCAGTTTCTGTTTGGCATGGAGGAACTTGAGGACGTCGGGGTGGTGAATGTACATCATCCCCATGTTGGCTCCGCGGCGGAAGGCCCCCTGCTGGATCGCGTTGGTGGCTTCGGAGAACGCCCGCCAGAAGCTGATCGGTCCGCTGGTGGTTCCTCCGGAACTCTTGATGTAGTCGCCGGTGGGGCGGAGTTCGTCGAAGGCAAAGCCGGTACCTCCGCCGGCTTTCTGGATCAGGGCGGTGTGCTTGATCGCGTCGAAGATCTCGTTGATGCTGTCCCCCACGGGGAGCACGAAACATGCGCTCAAGAGGCCCATCTCCCGGCCCGCATTCATCAGCGTCGGGCTGTTGGGCATGAACCGGCGTTCGAGCATCATCGAGTAGAACCGGTCCTGCCACTCGCTGCGGTTCGCCGGGTCGTCATGGTAGAGCAGCTCTATGTCCGCAATGGCCCGCGCCACGCGCTCGAGCATGTCGGTGACGCTCTCCACGCATTCGCCCTTATCGTTCTTTTTGAGGTACCGAGTCTTCAGGACCCGCAGGCTGTTCTCCGTCCACCCCGCCCTTGAAACATCTACGCCATCCGTGTGCGCCCCAGAACGATCCTTCGTTGCCCCGATCATCAAAGACTCCACGCCACTACCGGCGGTGAGAGACACTTAGAGTCGAATCCCCACGTTGCCCTACCACAACCACTGCCCCCGTCTCGCCGGCGAGCAAAGCACACAAGAACCCACCTGAACAAAGCCCGAATGGCTCCGCCAGTCCGATGATCCTTCCGGCGTTTCGCGAAAGGACCCAAGGGTCCAGTGCCCCCGATATTTAGTAGGCACCCTCTTAAATACCACAAGATATGCACTGGGTCAAACGAAAGTGGAGCTTATTGCATTTAGGCGACAACTCGCGCCGGACAATGAGGTTACGTTTCTGTATGGCCCCTGGTGATACAAAAAATCACAGACGGGAATATGCCCCAGTTTTTGAGCGACGGCGCCAGCGCAGCCGGGTGAAAAAGGGGGTGGACTGTGCTAACCTCCGACTGGTTATGAGGCTAGAGAAAAAGAGGGCTGCGCGGGGCGGGTCGGTGGGCGTAGCCCGTTTCTCGATCAGCGAACCGGCGGAAATAGCGGAGTTCGGACATGGAGCGAGTGGAAACGTCCCTGAGGGTGCGAGGCTGTTTCGATCTGCGGGCGACGTCCCTGGGGGCCGGTTGGCACGAGTGTTCCCCATTGAGTTGGTGCGAGGCGGGGGGATGTCTTCAACTGATCGAACGGTTTGACGAACAGGTGTGCCGCCTGGGGGTGACCCAGTCAGCCCGGCGTCGGACGGGGACGAGCTTACGCGTGTTGATCGAGGCGCCGCGGCTGAACGACGAACTCGTCACCGAGATGCGCCGCCGAGTGAAGATCGTGATACGCGCGGAAGAGGACTTGTCCGAGTTTCACGAACTGTGTCGAGGGGACTCCGCCCTCCGGGTCATTCCACGGCTCGGCGCCGGGCGCACCCTGCGGGCGGCGTCGATGAGCGAGAACATCGTGAAGATGCTGTGCAGCACCAACGTGACCTGGACCCAAGCGGTGAAGATGATCAACCGTATCGGGCAGCTCGGCCCCTATCCGCCGGACTTCCGCAATCTCAACGCATGGCCGACGGTGAGGGAGATTCTGCGCGCCGGGCGTGGTTACCTGGTGGAGGTGGCCCGGGTGGGCTACCGCGCAGACGCGATACTGGAGTTCTGCACCAGGGTGCGCGGCGGCGAGTTCGATGACGGCGCGCTGGACGCACTGGCGCGGAACGAATCCAGCGACGCTTTGCTCAAGCACCTGCGCTCCATTCGGGGTATAGGACCGGCCAGTGCGCACTACCTGCTGGGCATAATGGGGCACCACGACCGCCTCTCGATCGACTCATCGACGGTGGCCCATGTTGCCCGAACGCACACCCGGGGACGCCGGCCTACACATCAGCAGATCGAGAACATCTACAAGCGCTTCGGTCGCTGGAAGCAGTTGGCCTGGTGGTTCGAGCACTGGCTAACCTGGGACAGTGCCGGTGCACTGGTAGCCGGGCTGGCTGGTACGCGGGCGGCGGACTGATTGCTTGCGGGCGGTGCTGCTTCGGTTAGACTCACCCCACTGGGCTGGAGGACCGATGCGAGTGGAGGTGCGGTGCCATGTCGGACGCGGCGTTCAGCCGTCATTACCTCGGGCGTGAGGACGTACTGGCGGAGTGGACGGTCATCGAACCGTACTTCGAGGAATTGGAGGGGCGCACCCTCGATACGGTACAGGCGCTGAATCAATGGACACTGGATTGCAGCGAGCTGGAGGCGGCGATCGACCAGATCGGCGTGGACCGGTACGTGCGGATGACCTGCCAGACCGACGACCCCGAGCGCGAGCAGGCTTACCTGGAGTTCATCGAGAGCATCACCCCGCGGTGCGAACCGCGCTGGCAGGCGCTGCGCATCAAGTATGCGTCGTGCCCCCATGCGCGCGAACTGCCCACGGCGCGGTTCGCGGTCTACGATCGGAGCATGCGCAATCAGGTGGAGCTGTTCCGGGACGAGAACGTCCCGCTCCAGGTCGAGGAAGCCAAGCTGTGCCAGCAGTACCAGAAGATCAGCGGGGCGCAGACGGTGGGCTTCGAGGGCGACGAACGGACCCTTCAGCAAATGGACCTGTACCTGGAGCGGACGGATCGGCCTCTGCGCCGGCGAGCTTGGGAGGCGAGTAGCCGGCGGCGCCTCGAGGACGCGTCGAAGCTCGAAGCCCTGTTCGAGGAGCTACTGACGCTGCGCGGACGCATCGCCAGGAACACCGGCGCTGCGGACTACCGGGAGTATGCCTTCAAAGCCAAAGAGCGTTTCGACTACACCCCGGAGGACTGTCTAGCCTTCCACGACTCCGTGGAACGGGCGGTGGTTCCGGCGCTGCGGGAGCTACACGGACGGCGCCGGCAGGCCCTGGCGGTCGAGGTGCTGCGCCCCTGGGATCTTGCGGTGGACGAGCAGGGTCAGCCGCCGCTCAAGCCGTTCGAGACCACTGACGAGTTGGGGGCGCTATGTTCGCAGATGTTTCACCGGATAGCTCCGGAACTGGGTGCCCAGTTTGAGGAGATGAGTCGGGGCGGCCATCTGGACCTGGCCAGTCGCAAGGGCAAAGCCCCGGGCGGATACCAGACCACGTACGAGGAGGCCCGCCATCCGTTCATCTTCATGAACGCCGTCGGTTTGCATCGCGACGTGGAGACGCTGCTGCACGAGGGCGGGCACGCGTTTCATACCTACGCCGCCCGTCACGATCCATTGATGGCGTATCGCAGCTCTCCGTTGGAGTTCGCGGAGGTCGCTTCGATGGCCATGGAGTTGCTGGCGTACGATCACCTGGATCTGGTCTACACCGGCGAGGACCTGCGGAGGGCCCGGCGGAAACAGCTCCGCGGGGTTATTACCGTGCTCCCGTGGATCGCTACCATCGATGCCTTTCAGCATTGGCTGTACACCCATCCTGAGCATCCCGCGGAAGCCCGCCGAGACTGCTGGCTGAGCCTGCGTGAGCGGTTTGGCGGGCGGGAGAGCTTCGACGGGTACGGACAGGATCTGGCGCTGTACTGGCTACGCCAACTGCACCTGTTCCAGGTGCCCTTCTACTACATCGAGTACGGGATCGCCCAACTGGGCGCGTTGCAGGTTTGGCAAAACGCACGGAAGGATCGGGCGGGGGCCGTCCGGGCGTATCAAGACGCGCTGGCCTTGGGCGGCAGTCGCCCGCTTCCGGAACTGTTCTCGACCGCGGCGATCCGCTTCGACTTCAGCTACGACACTATCAGTCCTTTGGTCGACATGCTGATGGCAGAGCTGGACAGCCTGGCCGACTCGGCGGATTGACGACGCAGGTTCACCAGAGCGCCCCCTCGGCGTGAGACGGGGGTTGCTGGCCCTCTCGTCTCGAGGTCCGGTTTGGCGGATGGCGCCTCGGGTCAGGGTCCGGTCAGCAGCGGGTTGAACAACTCGTAGTCGCCCAAGTCGATCCCGCATACTCCGTCCAGCTCCAGGGCTGAACACTCCGCGGATGCCGTGTCCATGCACTGCTGGAACGCGGCGAAGTCGTCGAGGTCGTAGTCTCCGTCGCCATCATAGTCACCGCCACAGCTTGCGGAGTTGGGCAGGTCCGGGGTAATCGGCACGCAACCGTCACTTCCATCGGTGGGTCCGCTGAGCTTGACCCAATCATCGACCGTGTCGGTATCGACCCCGTCGGGGCATCGGG
>JAAEQG010000439.1 GCA_024231775.1 bacterium | reverse complement strand
GGGGGGGGCTCCGGGGGGGATCGCCCTGGGTCCGTTCTCCACCCTCCGCAAGGCCCGCTTCCACCTGGACCAGGAGCATAGCGTTGAGATCGACGTTTACGCGGTCAACGAGCGTGAGCAGGGAGCCGACCTGATGGTCGAGGTCAAGGACTGGGAACGGGTGGCGACCGAGGACGCAGCCCGTCGTTTCGTCGAGGTCAAGGAGAAGCTTTCCGGTCAGCTCGAGCGGAAGACCTTCTTTGTCTTCTACAGCGAGAGCGGCCTCAGCAAGGAAGCGACGGCAACGCTTCGCGAGGCCGACGTGCTGATTCTCGACCCGGAAAAGCTCATCCGCTACGAGGCGTGGGCTTCGCCCACGAGCCGGCTGGAAGCCGGCGCTCCCAGCGCGATTTACTAACATCGACGTCTCGGAGTTTGCACAACTATTGCAAACAAAGGACTTATGGAGTTGGGTGGCAAGGGCAAACGGCGCCGGCAGTGGTGTGTACCACGATCGTCCAGCCAGATGTCTCAGTCGGTAAGCGGATCACGGTTTGCCCTTGTTTGCCCGGGCAGCGAGCAAGGGCAAGGTGTGCTGATCGCAGCGGGTGGAGGAAGCCAAGCCACGATCAGCGCCCTGTTGAACTTGCCCAAGCCTGCCAGCGCCTCCTCATGCCTGCCCTGGGAAGGGGCTGGAAGAATTCCGCCAAGCGCAAGCGTCAAGACGGCGATCCGTCGGCAAGACCAAAGAAAAACATGTTTTTCCGTGGAGACACAGCGAAATTTATACGATCCAGTGCTCCTGAATATCCGATGAAGTTCGGCCCCAGCCAGTCAGGTACGGCCAGAACGAGCACATCGACGTCGAGAAGGGGACCGGTCTCAGCGACCAGCGTGATCTGGTGCAGGAAGAGCTTTCCCTGGAAACGCCCATAAGCAGTTCTAAGATCACCCTCTCCGACATATTCAGTGAGCTCGGCCGCGATTTCCTGAGCGACGTTGGAGTTCAGGATACAGTAATGGCCGCCGGTATCGAGCAACGCGACGAATTGAAGCTCGGTTCCCTGCGGGATGAACTTGACGTAGATTCTCGACAGAGGCTCGCGGCTCTCCGGACGTTGATCAAGATACCTGGAGGCACTCGTAGCAAAGGGCTCTCCGGTGGCAAAGACGAGAACGTTGTGTAGATCACTCAACGCGATGTACCAGGGGACGTTTGGTGAGCTTCTGAGAACGGAGAGCTCCCGAGACCTCTTCCAGCGTCTCGCCGACCGCGACGTGTTCGCGTCCTACGAGGGCGACCCACTTGCCGTGTGCCCATTCCGGAGGATCTTGCAGCCAGGCAAACTCCTCCTCGGTCGACGGCTCCGTCGGACGCGAGCTGATGCGTGACTTGCCGCGGTTGTCGAGCGCTTGCCAGAGCTTCTGCAACCGCTCATCGCTCCGGAAGTGTTCCGCGGCCCTGCGGGCCAGAGCGCAGGCTTCCGGATAGCTCCCCTTGGCGAGGAGCGACCGAATCCGTGCGCTGAGCTCTTCCGGATCGACGGCCCAAGCTTCCTCGGAAGCGGACTTTTCCGGGATCAGGACGATCTTGCCATCGTCGTCGATGTCGAAACGGAAGCGGACCCCGGTAGCGAGCCCCAGCCGCTCGCGGATCTCGAAGGGGATGGTTACCTGGCCCTGGGATGTCAGCTTGCTGGTCGCCATAATGGCGGATCCTACCACAGAACGCGCCGCCGGTGGCGGCGGTGTTGTTGACCAGCGCGGTGACGGTGATGGTCGGCTGGTGGACCCCGGCGCCGTCCTCGGGAAAGCTCAGCACGACGGTCGGCGGCGGCGGGTCCGGTACCACCGCGACCGCGGTAGTGACCGGCCGATCGAGGGCCTGGTGGCCGTGGCGGTTCGCAGGTTGACGCCTTCGGCCAACGGCACCGTGGCACCGTGGCGGTGCAAGAGCCCGCCGGCGCCTGGCGCCGGAATGCAGTTGACCTCGACTGTCGGCTTGACTCGAGCTTGCTCTACCTGGCACACTCCTACACATGAGTCTCGTTGGAAGCACTCAAGTCGACGGTTGGCTTCGAGCTCCTCGCCCAGGCGGAGCCGAGTGCACTGACCGCGTCGCGATGCTCATGACCCGCGCTCGGGTGGCAATCGAGCAAGATCGGGTGAGCCCCGACTCCTGTGCCCAAGGAGGCGGCCTCGGAATGCCTGCTGGCTGGCGGCATCGCTGCGGGACCGGTGGGCGGGTTGCTGCCGGGCACGACGCTTGCTTTCAGGCACTTGAGCGCACCAAGGGGCCAGGGCCCCAGCGGAGCTATGCCGCCGGCCCGCAGCATAACACTGGCGTCGCCGGACGCCGACAACGAGCACAACTCCGCTGTTTCCGGGAGGTCTCGCACTCTGCGGGAGCGTCGCTCATGCGGCGGAGTTACTATGCCACGAGACCGCAGCATATCTCCCCGGCGACCGGGTTGCGGAGGAGGCGGGAAGCTCCACGTTTCCGCGCTTTCTCCGGGTACACCGGAGCGTCACGGACACGGAGCTATGCCGCGGCTTGGCGGCATCATTCTGCCGGCCGAGACAGTGCTGGTGCCGGTAAGCCCTTTGTTTCCACCACTTGCCAAAGATTCGAAGGCGGCCAGCAGCGGAGCTATGCTGCGAGTTGGCAGCATAACTCCGGCGGCGGGTTACCGGATGAGCCGCCTGGAGCCAGTATTCACGCTCACTCCTGTCCAAAACAGATTTCCAGGTTTCTGGTCCTTGTAAAGATTCGATGGCAGG
>JAAEQG010000438.1 GCA_024231775.1 bacterium | reverse complement strand
GGCATGGGCGGAGGAAACGAACGGGCTTCGGGGGCGCTCCCAGCACGATCGAGCTGCCGGCGCAAATCCTGGGCAGCAATACGATCGAGGCATACGTGGGCTTCGCCCACGAGCCGGCTGCTTACGATCGAGCAACCGACGAGACGTGGGCGTCGCTTGCGGTGGTAGGTGCGCTCTCAGTGACGGCACGCATGGGCGGCCACGCGGATGATAGAAGGACGATGACAGCAGCTCGAGTGATCAGGCGGCGGATCGATCCGGCACTAGGGCTGAGATGATCGTGATGTGATAGCCGTAGTCCAATAAGATATCCGTTGAGATTTCACCCGCCATCTCCCGCAGCTCGATCTCTCGATCCTCATCATCCGGCATCACGAGATTGACCCAGATGTGGTTTGGGTTCTCCGCGCTCTCTGTGATGTCCACCAGATTCACCTCGGAAAATCGATGTTTCAGTCTCTCGAAGAGCATATTGCTCAGCTCAATTTGCTTGTCATTGAACATCTGAAACCTCCGGCTGAATGGTTTCTACGTGGTCCTTCGCTTTGCGACTCATGGCCTGGCCCGCGGCCTGCGTCCGCGGGGCGGGCGGGACGCCCGCGCTCCCAGCGCGAGGTGCTGCCACGGTTCACGGCGCGTCCCACTGCGTAGGGGCGACCCCCCGTGGCCGCCCATGCGTGCCGACACCGAGAGGGCACCTACCACCGCAAGCGACGCCCGCGTCTCGTCGGTTGCTCGATCGTAGGCAGACCGCGGCCAATCCCCGGCAGACCCCTCAACCCAGACGCTCCAGCAGCAACAAGATCTCCGCCGCGTCGTCGTAATCGAGATCCGGATCCGGCGCCAACGCCGGATCCCGGGAACCATCGACGACGGCCAGCAACGCCGGAATCAGGGGACGGAGGTACCCGGGCAGCTC
>JAAEQG010000437.1 GCA_024231775.1 bacterium | reverse complement strand
CGTCTGCCTCCCACCCCCGCCCGGCTCCGCACCGAAGGGCTTCACCCCTCGCGCTCGAGCTCAGGATGACAGCGGAAGCAACAGTTACTCGCAGATGTGTCTCCCACGCCGCATGGGTAGGTCGCCAACAGCTTTCCATGCCATCTTGCGTCGAACCTTGCTGAGTAGAGACTACTCCCGTCCCTTTGCCGAGGTTTCTCCAACCGGAAGTTCCAGCTTCAAGATCCACGGGGGTATTTGATGACCAGGAGAGGAAGCCATTCGCCAGGCTCCGAGGGTATTGCCCTGCGCCCCCCGTTTCGTGTGATATGCTACCTGGGTGAGATTAGAAAAGACTAAACCGCAAAAGGGCGCCAGGGAGGCTTCGGTTTGAAGATTTCGAGATGTTCCACCAGACCTGTCCTCGTCCCCTGCGGACTGGAGAACTTCGAATTCCAAATCGACCCCTACGTCGGCTGCGAGCACCTTTGCCACTACTGCTACGTGCTGGACCAGGCAGAGACGGACTGGAGCGAGGAGGTCCTCGTCCACGCGGACATCGCCGGTCAGCTGGTCGTCGAGCTGGAGGGGATCCCCGCCCAGACAATCTACATGGGCTACCATTCTGACCCCTACCAGCCCTGCGAATCCGAACAGCGACAGACCAGGCGGGTCCTGGAGCTGCTGCTGGAGAGGGGCTTCTCAGCGAGCATCCTCACGAAGTCGGACCTCGTCCTCCGGGACATGGACATCTTGAAACAGATGCCCGACGCCAACGTCAGCGTCTCGGTGGCCTTCAGCGACGATCGTATCCGCCAGCTTTTCGAGGCCGGCACGATTGAAACGGAGCGGCGCATCGACGGCCTGCGGCAGGTCCGGGACGCCGGCATCCGCACGTCGGCCATGCTCTGCCCCATCATCCCGCACCTGACGGACCCCATGCCGCTCCTCGGCGCCCTCGCGCCCGTCGCCGGCAGGATCCGGGTCTACCGCCTCAGCGTCCTGATGCCGACTCAGCGCTGCTGGACCAATGTCCAGGAGATACTGGCACGCCACTTCGTAGATCTGCGGGAAGACGTGGAATCGACGGTGCTGGACCAGGAGCATCCCTTCTGGACGAAGCTCAGGGGGGATCTGCAGGCGGCCAAAGAGGAGATGGGCCTGGATCTCAGGATCCACGTCTGACGGATTTCCGGATTTCGGTGCCAGATTTGCGGAAGTTGCGGAAGTGTGCCATATCGGCACTCCACCGGAGATGGCATTTCAAGAGAAGGGCCCGTCGGTCCCGCCGCCAACCCCGGCCAAGGAGGTACCTTTCGGTTTATGTGACCATGGTCACTGACAGAGCGCGCTGACTTGGTTTCAGTTTCTGGCTTTCGTGGTAGATTGGTTTTGGCGATTGATTTTTCCGTTGCCGTACGAGGAGCAGGAACAGCTACTTGGACTTGGTGGCGGGCGTACCAGGGAGGAGGCACTACGATGAAACAAAGCAAAGCTCTTAACCTTATCATCCTGACGGCGGCGGTGCTGCTCGTCCTCAGCGCTCATGGCGTCCACGCTCAGGTGGCGAGAAACGGCACTGATGGCTGTCCGGGGACCCCGATCAGGATCCCGGCGGATCTCGACTACACCTTTGTCGGGGTTGATACTTGCGCCATGACCGATGACTGGAACACCTTCAGGGAAAACGGGATATGTGATCTCAGCTACCGCGACCAGGGCCCGGATATCGTGTACCAACTCGCGGTGAGCACCAAGACCTGCATCGACATCAACTACATCCCCGACGGTTTGCACTACCCGGGAATCGCGGTCAGCAGGGCATGTCCGGCCACGATTGAAGGCATCATCAACCCGGCCTGCCTGGGCAGCGATGGTGGCGGAGCCAGCGGGCAGACCGCAACCATTAACTTTCTTACCCTCGAAGCTGGCAACTACAGCCTGTTCATCGACAACTGGCCGGCCCCGGACTGCACCACCGGTACTCTGCAAGTCACAGAATGCGGGACCCATGAATGTGAAACCGCGATCCCGATCGAGCCTGGCCGATGTATCGTCGTTGACAATACCGGACAGGATGACTCGGTCACTGCGGTCCCGACCTGTGGCGGCTACCAGGGTGGTGACATCTGGTTGAAGGTCCGGGTACCTGAGGGACAGATGCTTAAGTCGGCCTGGGGCCAACCATTGGAAGGCTCCAAGATCAATGACACCGGCCTGGCGATATATAAGCAGTGCCCGCCCATGCCGGCAGGTGAGATCGTTTCCAACGACGACGGCGGGGTCGGCGCATTCCCAGCGCTTTCCGGTGGCTTCATCGGGCCGCGCACCTTCCTGCTGCGCACCTGGGAGTTCGGGAACAACCGTTTCGGCAAGTGGGTGGTCTGCGTGGGTGAACTCTCGCCTGCCCCGGTGCTGAGGGAAGAACCGAAGGGGCAGGACTAGCCGCCTTGGTCAGCCGAGGCCCGACGTAACATCTCAGGCAAGTATCCTCCACCCCGGCTTAACACCCGGGGTGGAGCTGCGTTTAGAAGTGGCCGCCTAACGACCTTGTCGCGAGGTGCGGTTGCGGACAATCTCGGCGTTGTTCTTGACCCTTGATCACCACCCGTCTGGCCTTCCCGGCTTACAACGGATGTGGTATGCTGCTAAAAGGAGTTAGAAAATACCTTGATTCGTCGATCATTACAGTGAAACAGTAAATGCCCGTATCGGGAGGAAAAGGATGAAGATTAAGAACATGATGGTTATGGCGGCGGGAGTGGTCTGTTTTCTGGCGATTTTGATTCCAGGCCCGCCGATCGTTCAGGCGCAAGAGCAGGATGAGGTGGATATCCTGCGCATCCTGCGTGACGCCAAGCCGGCGCCGAATCCGCCGGGATCGATCTACTCGCATCTCGATAGCGCCTCGCCCAACTTCCGGCGCACAGTCCAGTATGACCCTGCGACCGGTGAGATGAGGATCCTGCCCTTCGAGGAGACTGAGGGAGGAGTCGGTAGAGTACCTCCGTTCATCCCTGACCGGCTTCCGACCGCATCAAGTCCCGACGGACCAGCGCCTGAGAATGACCCCAGGATAACCCCAACGCCGCCGACGCCCCTCACCCAGACCAACACCTTCCCCTACAGCTCGGTCTACAAGATGCTGATGCGGTTTAACACCGGCGGGACCGACTACTACTACGTGTGTACCGGGTGGTCATCGAACTCGTTCCAGGTGGCGACGGCCGGGCATTGCATCTATAACTGGGACCCGAACGACGACGGGGACACGTCAGATAGGATGTGGGCGTCAGAGGTCTGGCTGTGGGCGGGGCAGACCGACCGCGTGGAGCCGTCGGGCGCGGAGTTCACGGCCGAGGATCGGATCTTCGGCCCGAGCAAGTGGATACAAGGGCGCTCTTACACCGGATGGACCGACAGTCAGGATTTTAACCACGACTGGGGGGTGGTTACGCTCGACCGCAGGATGGGGGACCGGGTCGGCTGGATGGGGCGTGACAGCACGGTCGATCCGGAGCTTTACTTCACGGGCTACCCAACCGAAACGCCCTACGTGCCGGCCAACACGCACGTCCAGTACTTCGGCTTTGACGCGGGCAACGTGTCCGGGAACACCGACTACCAGATCTTCCTCGATGCCTACATCTACGGTGGCCACAGCGGCGGCCCGTCGTGGGCGTTATTCCACGAATTACAGTACGTCGAGGGCATCCACTCGACCTCGGACCGGGTCGGGAGCGCGACCGATACTCGCCTGACCGACGCAAAACTCAGCAGCCTGACGGCGTATGCGGCCGATGACGAGATCAACCTGGCCCCTGCCTCTCTCGCCGAGCTGTGCGAATACTCCTATGATGGCAATGACTACAAGGGCCTCACGCCGACCAGTGTCGGCCGCGGTGACACCATCGAGGTCGAACTTAACGTGCTCAACGTCGGGTGGGCCGAAGCCACCGAGGTTTCTTTCAACATCTACGCATCAAGCGACGATTATGTCAACCAGAACGATGTCTTGATCGGAACCACGACTTATGGGTCACTGCCGGCGTGGAACTACTGGAGGGACTTCTCGACGACCGTGACGATTCCCGAGTCGTTGACTGCTGGCGACTACTACGTCGGATGGATCGTTAGCACGACTGCAACTGAGTACGGTGGTGATCTCCAGTGCGCAGGCCTGCCCTGCAGTAACCACGCTGTGGCTGACGATATGCTTGGCGTTCAGGACTGCTCGCTCGACGGCTATGAACCGAACGGGACCTCCGGTCAGGCCGGGGTGATCTCGAGCGGATCGCCCCAGACCCACTCAATCTGCTCGATCGGTGACGAGGACTGGTTGTCGTTTACTGTCAACGAGTCCTCGCAGGTGGTGTTGGAAACTTCGGGCACCCTCGGAAACACTCAGATGTGGCTCTATGACAGTGGACTCACCGAGCTGGAGTACGATGACGACGGTGGGACGAGTTCTTTCTCGCTCATCGACCGCGTGTGCGGGGTTGACAGCCTTCCGAGCGGAACCTACTTCGTCAAGATCGACCAGACTGGCGGCAACAACTTCATCCAGGAATACCAGGTCAGCGTCGACATGACGCCGTGCCCCCTGTTTCAGGATGGTTTCGAGTCCGGCGACACCTTGGCCTGGAGCAACACCGTGCCATAAGAATCCACGGGACACGCAGGTGTCACTGTGCGCGTGCCGCCCGCCTCCCGACGGGCGGTTTTCTTTGGCGCTTCCAGAGGAGCCCGTACCTGG
>JAAEQG010000436.1 GCA_024231775.1 bacterium | reverse complement strand
GGATAACTGTTATCCCCAAAGACAAAGTCGCCCGCGCTCTCGTCGTACGTCATCGAATGGATACCAGCATAGTCAAAGCCAGACAGGGGTACGTTCGTCGTGACCAGCGTCGTGGGGTGAATCGTGTCCAGGAGCTCGTCCTCGTTGGGCGCGCCTTCTCCCCGCAAGGTGTAGAGCAGGCCATCGTCCGGGTTAAAGCCGAGAGCCAGGCCGCCCCCTCTGGGCAGCCCCAAGAACAACTTGAAGCTCACCGCGCCGCTGCTCTTGTCAATCGTGACGAGCGACCGTCTGTTCGCGCCCCCGTTGCCGGTGATGCCCCACAGCCTCCCCGCGTCATCGAAGGTGATGTCGGTGAGGAGATGCCCGTCCACCTCCGTGTCGCCGATGAGGGTGCACACCCCGCTGTTGGGGTCGACGGTCACCAGCACCCGATGGTCGTCGCTGCCGCGCCGGATCACGGCGTACAATTGCCCGCTGATCGGGTCTACAGCCACGCCATTTCCTCCGTACACCGTTTCTCCGGCGAGCGTGAGGCCCACGCTGGGCAGAGTGGCCCCGCTGGCCGGGTCGATCTCGCGCAACGTGGCCTTGTGCGATGCGATCGAATACAGGGGGGCCGAGAAGGCCATCGGCGTCACGGTGATGCTG
>JAAEQG010000435.1 GCA_024231775.1 bacterium | reverse complement strand
GGTTTGGCTGCCCGAAGCCTCGGCTGTCACTTGGAGGTACTTGGGCGGAAACTCGTTCATCATAACGCCGCCATTCTCGCCATCGGCGATCTGCGTTGTGATGGGCGGGACCGATGTGCCATTCAGTTCCGTCGGTCCGAAGTTCTTGGCCTCGAAGTAGGGCTGCATCTGCCCGACCAGCTTGGTGTCACTGCCCTGGGTCTTGATGATGGCGGTGATGCTGACCGTCTGGCCTTGCGAGTTCTTCGCGATCAGGCGGTGGGGCAAGTTCGGCTGGTGGATGGACCCGCCATCGTCAGGGCGCTCGATCGTGTGCTCCTGGAGCAGGACCCAGCGGTAGCCGCACTCTTTGAGCGTCTTGACGAATTCGTAGCAGACGTCCGGATGGTTGGGCAGCGCCATCTCGCTGGGCGAGAAACCGCGCACGCGGGACAGGGCTTCGGTGCCGAACAGGGCGGCGAAGAAGTGTTGCCACGCCCGGACGTGCAGGCGGTAGTCCTGGACGGGTGTCGAGGGCGCCACGGCGTGGCCCCAGGGGGTGCCCAGCCATTCAACGCAAGGGCGGCAGGCCGAGTCGCACGTGATCGTCCGCAGGCTGTCGATCACGTCGGTCGCGCCCATGCGGTACAACCCATCGAGCAGGCAGCCGGAATAGTCGAGCATCACGCGGGGCTGGTAACCGTCGGCCAGGAGTTGGGGGATGAACTCACCCATACGCTGATAGCACGAGCGGAAGACCGACCCGTTGTGGTTGTCGCCGATATCCGGGTGGTTCATCATGTCTTCGAGGTTACTGATGATCCGGGCGGTCGGAAGGTCGTCCCCACCGGCCGGGATCAGGGGCTGGTGCATGTGCAGCGCGATCGCGAACGTACTGGCGGCCCCGCTGAAGTTGACCTTGCTCTCGGGCAGATAGTACGGCCCACCCCGGCCCATCGCCTGGGCGATCAGGTCCTCGTTGCCACATATATTAGGTAAGCCATCGATATATTCAGCTAGTGCCGTACTATTCACGCTGTCGATCCTTCCTGTCTAATCAAGCCATTCACCACGACCGGCTCCAAACTCGGCCGCCAAACAAACGAGCGGCCATTGTAACGTCCACCCGCCCCCAGGTCGCTGAGATTCTCCACCGGGCCGAGGTAAGTATCTGTCTAGAGTGCATTGTGGTTCGTCAGAGAGCCCTCCAGCAACGACCCTTGTCATTCCCGCGCAGGCGGGAATCCAGGACGCTTCGAGTGTTTCCTGGACCCCTGCCTCCGCAGGGGTGACAGAGGCCGC
>JAAEQG010000434.1 GCA_024231775.1 bacterium | reverse complement strand
TCCGTCTGCTGCGACAGAACAACTACCAGGGATATTGCCACGCCGAAGTGGCCGCCAGCGAGGAACCGATCCGGTTCATGCAGTACTACCGGGCGTTGTTCCTGGCATTGCAGGATGTAGTTTGACGAGGTAGGTCACCGCTCGCCGAGCGGGACCTCGCCGAAGACGCCCCATCTCCTTCCGCATCGATTCTTCAGTTCGGTATCTATCGGCAGTACCAAACCGTACCCCGCACCCAGGTCGCGTTCGGCGAACGCTGACCTACCAGCGGGACCTCACTGTTGGCCTGCTATTCCCGGGTGCGTCTTTTCTTCTGTCTTGTGCCTATTTGGAGTGGCGGGGCGTATTCCGACTTCAGGTCGCGTTCGGCGAACGCAGACCTACAGGTCGCCGGGGGGGACTTCACACCGGTCGCATCGACAGTTGGGCGGCCAGGTCGCGGAGGTCGACGCCTGATGCGGGTAGGCAGGGTACGAGCTGAGTACAGTGCTGGTCAATCCAAGGTGAGGCGGAGTGATCGGTGTGGAATATCTCTTGGAGGCC
>JAAEQG010000433.1 GCA_024231775.1 bacterium | reverse complement strand
GTAAGCCTCTCCTTGGCGCTCAACTACGCCGTGGGTGGGCTCGAGGTCGAGAGCTACCACGCATTCAACCTGTTGATTCATCTGCTTTCCGGTTTGCTGGTCGCCGGAATCGTCCGGCGTACACTATTGCGTTGCCTCACCACCACCAACGCCGAACATACCGCCGCCTGGCTGGCAGGGATCATCTCGGTGATCTGGACGGTGCACCCCCTTCAGACGGACAGCGTAACCTACGTGATCCAGCGTACGGAGCTGATGGCGGGATGCTGCTATCTGCTCGCGTTGTACGGCGCCATTCGTGGATGGAGTTCCACTCGTCCCCGGCGTTGGTTCATGGCGTCGGTGGTCGCCTGTGGTCTGGGCATGTGCAGCAAGGAGATGGTCGTCTCCGCCCCTCTGCTGGTGTGGCTTTATGACCGCACCTTCGTTTCCGGCACTTTCGGTGCGGCGCTGCGCCGGCATGCCCGGTTGTACGTGGGGCTGGCGCTCACCTGGGTAGTCCTGGGGGCCATCCTGCTGTCCGCGCCCCGGAGTGCGACGGTTGGTTTCGGCCTGGGAGTCTCCGCGGTGGAGTACCTCTGCACGCAGGCCGGCGTCATCGTCCGGTACCTGCGCTTGAGCTTCTGGCCGAATCCTCTGGTGGTTTCTTACGACTGGGCTCTGGCGACGAGCCCGTCTGACTGGCTGGCGCCCGGGCTGCTCGTGGTCGGACTGCTGGCCGGGACCGCATGGTCCCTGCTGCGTCGTTCGTGGTGGGGAGTTGTCGGGGCTTGGTTCTTCATGATTCTGGCGCCCACCTCGAGCTTCGTGCCGATCGTGACCGAGCGGGCGGCTGAGCGGCGCATGTACCTGCCGCTGATAGCCGTAACCGTTGTCACGGTCGTCCTGGTCTGGCAGGCGGGCAGACGCCTGCTGGCCCATCTCGCCGCAAGCACCGCGGGGTCGCGCATTCTCGGCGCCGCTCTCGCCCTGGTGGTGATCGCAGCCCTGGTCCTGGGCACGCATCGACGGAATGAAGATTATCGTTCGGCGTTGGCCATCTGGACCGACACCGTTCAGAAGCGTCCCCGAAACGACGTAGCCCACTCCAAGCTGGGTAATGCCCTGTACGCACTCGGGCGTGTCGAGGAGGCGGTGCATCACTATCGAACTGCGGTCTTGCTCCAGGATGATCGTATCGAATCACACTACAACCTCGCGAATGGACTGGTCGAGCTGGAGGAGTTGGACGAAGCGTTCGAACACTATGAGCACGCCCTTCGCTTGCGGCCGGATTACGCGGAAGCCCATAACAACTACGGACGAGCTCTGGCTTTGCAGGGACGCTACGAGGAGGCGGCCCGCCATCTCGACAAAGCTCTACAGGCCAAACCTGGCTACGCCGAAGCCCACATCAACATGGCGAACCTCCTGCGCATGCAGGGACGCTTGGAAGCAGCACTCACCCACTGCCGCGAAGCCCTGCGCGCAGACCCAGCCGACCCGAACGCCCGCATGATGCTGGCTGACACCCTCCTGGATGCCGGGGACCTGACCCAAGCGGTCGTCGAGTACCGCGAAGTGCTGCGAACGGCCCCGGACAACGCCAGCGCCCACTGCAACCTAGGGATCGCCCTGGCCATGTTGAACCAGCCGCGACAGGCTGTCGCCGAACTCCGCAGGGCGTTAGAGCTCGACCCCAATCACCACGGTGCCCGGCAGGTTCTTGCGCGCGTCCTAACCGATGAAACCGAGCGCGACGCGCCCTGAGCACGGAGACGGCAGCCCCTTCGCATTGGTCTTGACGAGGACATACCGCCGGGCTGTTTGCCAAGACAACACTGGGTTCCTAGGATGAACGACGAAGCTCTGGCGAGTGTGTAAGGGTGTTCGTGTGCAGGACTTACCATTGAGGATGGTGGCATGACTGAGCATTGGCCCGCAGCGTCAGCCCTCGTGGTGGTGATACTGTCCGGGTGCGCTCTGTCGCACCACGAGACGCGGGAGAACGGTAGTATGCCCGAAGCCCAACCGGCACCCGATGCCCGGCAGACCTTCGTGTACTTCATTCATCCGACTCGTGAGGGCTTCATTGACTCTCCTACGGAGGAGGAGTCCGCCCGCGTGCAGGAGCACTTCCTGTACTTGAAGGACCTTACCGAGCGGGGCGTGGTCCTGTTGGCCGGCCCGAGCACATCCCCACCGTATACCGGCATCGTTTTGTTCAAGGCAGCCGATCCGGACCAAGCCAAGGCGATCATGACGAACGACCCTGCGGTCAGAGCTGGTCTGTTCGAGGCGCGACTCGCTCCATTCCGGATGTCCCTGATCGGCGACCTCAGGTAGCCGCGAGGCGAGGCGGGGACGGCTCATTGCCATCGTCCACCCTGCTCCTTAGAACCTCGATCACTTTGCCCTGAAACTCCGCACATCCCCGTACGCGGGGGGCATATCAGCGTCCAGGAACCTGCCCCAGAATGCAGGCTTCTCGCGGTTGAAAGCTCAAAGGAATCAGGCTACTTCATCGGTTCTCCTACCAGAAGTCGGCCAAGAAGGGCAGTTTGTGGGCAGGAAGAACTTGACGGGCTGGGTGAGTGTCCAACTTGCCCCGACCGTTGGTAGCTCTGGCAGACGCCGTCGAGGCTCG
>JAAEQG010000432.1 GCA_024231775.1 bacterium | reverse complement strand
CCGCCCAGCTGAAACCCGGTGACAGGATGAAACCTGACGATTCATCCAGCGGTGTGAGCCGCTCAAGGCGTGTCCGTCGCCACTCCGCGCTGGTGAGTAAACCGACAGCTCCTCAAGCGGTGGGGTGCAGTGCTGTGGCCTAACCGCTATCTCCTGGGGTGCGGAATGGGTATACTGCCGATTGTTCCGTCGAGGGTCTCTTCTCGACGGTGTTCTACCTTCCGGCCTGACCGCGGACCGTTTAACCCATGAACCATGCTGCACAACCTCTTCCCCCCGCCGTGATTCTCGACCTCGACGGCACCGTGGCGGACACCCTCGACGACATCACCAGCGCGGTGAACTACGCTTTGGATCACCAGATGAAGCCGCTGCTCGAGCGCGAGACCGTGCGTGGGATGATCGGTGACGGGTTGCCCACGCTGATGTCCCGGGCGGGGGAGACTTCGGAAGAAGCGATGATCGCCTTCCTGGTTCGTCGCTTCAAAGAGCACTACGACGAGCACCACCTTGACCAGACCGTTCTTTACGACGGGGCTGCCAAGTTCCTCAGCAGGTGCGAGCAGGAGGGCATTCTTCTCGCCATCCTCTCGAACAAGCCGCACACCTACACGCTGCTGGTTTGCGACGATTTGTTGGATCCCTGGTCTTTCGGGGCGATCGTCGGAGCCCACGACGGTCTGCCCATCAAGCCGGACCCCGCCGGAGCCCTGGCGATAGCCGACGCCATGGGGCGGGATCCGCAGGACATCTGGCTGGTGGGCGACTCGGTCATCGACGTGGACACCGCCCGTGCAGCTGGGATGCGTGCTGTGGCGGTGACCTGGGGCTTTCAGGACCGAGACCGCCTGCAGGCTGCCCAACCGGACCATCTGGTGGACGATTTCGAACAGTTGGGGGACGTGATTCTCCATTCGGGCCGACCGTCGGCTGGGCCGCGGGGGGCTTGATTCATGCGTCGCTACGCCCGGATCACCCGCAAACTCCCGCGCGAGATAGTCCTGCTCAAAGGGTTGCCCTGTATCTGGAGCCGCTGCACCTTCTGCGACTACCTCGAGGACAACACGGAGGATGCTCAGCTCATCGAGCGCGTCGCCCGGGAGGAATTGGCCAAGGTCACCGGTGAGTTTCGCCGTCTGGAGGTGATCAACTCCGGAAGTGTTCAGGAACTTACCGAACCGGTTCAGGAGCTGATCCGGGAGAAGCTCGTGGCTGCGGGCATTACCGAGTTCATCTGCGAATCCTACTGGGCCTACCGCCACCGTTTTGAGGAGACCCGGCGTTTCTTCGGCGTGCCCACCCGGATCAAGCTCGGCGTGGAGACGTTCGATCACCACCTGCGCAACGGGGTGCTCAATAAGAACATGGTGTTCGATTCTCCGGCGGAGGTGGCTGCGCTGACCGACACGATCTGTCTGCTGGTGGGTTTTCGAGGGCAGACTCGCGACACCGTTCGGCGCGACGTGGACCTCATGCTGGAGCACTTCGCCTACGGATGTGTGAACCTGTTCACGCCCAGCCCCAAGACCGCTGCCCTGGCCGACCAGCCGCTCATGGATTGGTTTCGCACTGAGTACGCCGGCCTCGAGGACCACCCGAATATCGAGGTGCTCTGGAAGAACACCGACTTCGGCGTGGGGTAGTTCGCCTCTATCCGCACGCCGCGCATCCTGACGAATCCGTGACCCACTGGTGTGGCACGGGTTAGCACCACTGGGGGTGAGCTATGCTCACCCGTGTAGCGCCACCCGAACCACGGGCAAACAAGTTTGCCCATGCCACTCTCCGGATGGAAGAACGCCGATCGCACAACCCATCCCCGGAGGGACGCGCGCTCCGCCGGGTGCCCCAGCCCTTCGCGGTTTCGGTTGCGGGCAGAGGGCCGCACCGATACACTCCGCCTCTTCATGATGCGGGGGCTGTAGTACACTGATCGGGTGTTCTCGCCGAGGTGATCCGATGTTGGCGTCACCCCGGGGCAGCGAGGTCGTCGCCACTGAGCGAACGCTGATTCATCAAAAGGAAGTGGGGTCCATGACCGATACGTACGCGGAAAGACCGGAGGGCTTCTACGACTTCACCTCGATCGAAGCCAAGTGGCAGCGCGTCTGGGAAGAGAACCGAACCTTCGCCGTGGGCAACCCGGGCGATTCCGGTTTCGACGCGAGCAAGCCCAAGCACTACGTGCTGGACATGTTCCCCTACCCCAGCGGAGCCGGTCTGCACGTCGGGCACCCGTTGGGTTACTGCGCCACCGACATCTACTGCCGCTACCTGCGGATGACCGGCGTCAACGTGCTGCACCCCATGGGGTACGATGCCTTCGGCCTTCCGGCGGAGCAGTACGCCATCGCCACCGGGGTTCACCCCTCCGTCACCACGCAAAGCAACATCGACAACATGCGCCGGCAGTTGAAGATGTTCGGGTTCAGCTACGACTGGGATCGCGAGGTACAGACCTGCACCCCGGAGTACTACGCCCACACCCAGTGGATTTTCCTGCAGTTGTTTAACAGTTGGTATGACGACGAGTACGCCGGCGCCGACGAACGCGGTCGTCCGGTCACCGGCCGGGCTCGCCCGATTAGCGAACTCGAGATGATGCTGCAGCTCGAGCAGGTCGGCGTGGACGACGGGTATGACCTGGTGCGTGATCCGGAGTCCGGGCCGCACCGCTGCTGGACTGAGCTCGACGAATCCGAGCGCCGCCGGGTCATCGACCGCCAGCGTCTCGCGTACATCGACGAGGTTCCGGTCAACTGGTGTCCCGCCCTGGGCACCGTGCTGGCCAACGAGGAGGTCACTAACGAAGGCCGCAGCGACCGCGGCGATCATCCGGTCCACCGCCGGCCGCTGCGCCAGTGGATGCTGCGTATCACCAAGTATGCCGACCGTCTGTTGCAGGACATTGACGACGTCGACTGGCCCGAGCCGATCAAGCTCATGCAGCGCAACTGGATCGGGCGGAGCACCGGGGCGGACGTCGACTTTCCAATAGTTTCAGGCGGCTCTGAAAGTCCAATCGCTTCAAGCGAAGCTGAATGGCGGCAACGCCGTGCGGAAGGAGGTTTCCCGCCCATTCCCGAAGAGCACACCATCCGGGTTTACACCACCAGGCCGGATACGCTTTTCGGCGCGACTTACATGGTGCTGGCGCCCGAGCATTCGTTGGTTGAGAGGATCACTACGGATGATCGGCGCGACGCGGTGATGGGTTATGTCAAGGTGGCGGCGCACAAGTCCGAGTTGGACCGTACGGCGGATACCAAGGAGAAGACCGGCGAGTTCACCGGGGCTTACGCTCTGAATCCGGTCAACGGTCAGCAGATTCCTATCTGGGTGGCGGACTATGTGATGATGGGCTATGGCACCGGGGCGATCATGGCAGTTCCGGGCCACGACACCCGTGACTTCGAGTTCGCCAAGGTGTTCGGTCTGCCCATCGCCGCGGTGGTTCAGCCGGAGGACGAGTGGTTCCGGGAGCAGATCCAGCGCGCCGGGCTGGACGCGGACTACTGCGCGAAGCGCGGCAAACCCGAGTTGGCTGACCAGCTCATCGACTCGGCGTCGGCGGCTGCCGGGACCATCGGCGGGATCACTGCCCAGGACGCAACGGCGCTCCTGGACGGCGACATTAGCTGGGTGCGGCAGGTGGCGATTCCTGCGTTCGCGGAGGATCCGGGCATCTTCGTCGAAGCCTTTGCGGGCGATGGTACGGCGTTGAATTCCGGTGAGTTCGACGGGCTGACCACTGCGGAGTTCAAAGAGAAGATCACCGCTTGGCTCGCGGAGAACGGCGTGGGACGGGCGGCGGTCAATTTCAAGCTGCGCGACTGGATCTTCAGCCGCCAGAAGTACTGGGGCGAACCGATCCCCGTGCTGCACGGGCCGGACGGCGAGTGTATCGCCGTGGACGAGTCCGAACTGCCGCTGGAACTGCCGCCCATGGAGGATTTCAAGCCCACCCCGGCGGCTGATGATGCCGACACCCTTCCCGAGCCGCCGCTAGGCCGGGCCAAGGAGTGGGCGACCGTGGAGCGTGATGGCAAGACCTACCGCCGCGATCTCAACACCATGCCGCAATGGGCTGGGTCGTGTTGGTACTACCTGCGCTATCTCAGCCCCAAGGAGAAGTCCTCCGGTTGGGACATGATGGCGGAGAAGTACTGGATGCCGGTGGACACCTACGTGGGCGGGGCGGAGCACGCCGTGCTTCACCTGCTGTACGCCAGATTCTGGCATAAGCTCCTGTACGACCTCGGCCATGTATCCACCTCCGAGCCTTTCGGCAAGCTCATCAACCAGGGCATGATCCAGAGTTTCGCCTATAAAGACCGACGCGGCGTGCTGGTCACCTCCGATCATGCTACGGAGAACGACGACGGCACGTTCAAGCATGCGGAGACCGGAGAAGCACTCACCCAGGTCGTCGCCAAGATGAGCAAAGCCCTCAAGAACGTGGTCTGCCCCGACGAGATCATCGCCCAGTATGGGGCGGATACGTTCCGCATGTACGAGATGTACATGGGCCCCATCGAAGCCTCCAAACCCTGGAACACGCGCGACGTTCCGGGGCTCTTCAAGTTGCTTAATCGGATCTGGCGCCTAGTGGTTGATGAGCAGACCGGCGAGCTTTCGCCGGCGTTGGTGGACGGAGAACCGGACCAGGCCACCCGGCGTGTGCTGCACAAGACTATCAAGAAGGTGGGTGAGGATGTCGCCGCGTTCAAGTTCAACACGGCTATCGCGGCGATGTTCGACTTCGTGAACGCCCTGACCCCGATGAAGCAGCGCCCGCGCAGCGTGATCGAGCCGTTCGTGCTGCTCATCGCCCCCTTCGCCCCGCACTTGGCGGAGGAACTCTGGCAACAACTGGGACACTCCGGATCGCTGGCCTACCACCCGTGGCCGGTTTTCGATCCGGCGTTGGCCAAGGATGACGAGGTGGAGATTGCGGTGCAGATCATGGGCAAGGTGAAGTGTCGCATCATGGTGTCCGCCGACGCCGACGATAAGCAACTTGAGCAAACCGCACTAGCCAACGAGCGCGTTCAGGGTGAACTCGAGGGCAAGACCGTCCGCAAGGTGATCGTGGTAAAAGGCCGCCTGGTCAACATCGTCGCGAACTGAACCGAGCCCTGACTTTGGCGGGGAGCGAGGGACGAGGCAATCCGGCGACGGCGCCGCAGAGGGGAGGAGAGGGCCACGAAGAGGCTCAAGAGGCGCAAGGGGGAGAGCTGTCCCGCTGGGGGCGTCTGGAGGAGGGAGAGTGCGGTCAAGAGCCGCGGGGAGCGCGAAGCGGGCGGCTATCCGTCGTCAGCTGTTGGCCATCAGGCCGGGCGGAATCGGAACAGCTAACGCCCGAGGGCGGTTCGCCGACACGGGCATGCAAAGCTTGCCCATGCCACCCAATCCGGGGTGTCGAGGCGCTGACCGGGCCACCTGCCCGTGGTGGTTGGTGACCTTCAACCTCCATGGACTGCTACGATGGCAGGTGAAGCCAACATTCCTGACGACGCAACGTGCCTTGGATGCGGATACCGGCTCATCAACTTGCCAACCCAAACGTGCCCAGAGTGCGGGCGGGCATTCATTCCAGGCGATCCCGCCACGTTCAGAGACGGAACGACTCGAAGACCCTGGCCCCTGCGGGCCGAGAGCCCTCCCGCCTGGCAAATCATCGTTCTTCCAGCGCTCGTTCTGCTCTACCTGTATGGGGCAAGTGCGCCCGGGGGATTCCTTGCTTCCTTTGGCGGCACATGCCTGGCGCCCCTCGTGGGGATGGCTACTGGCGCATGGCTGGTTCTCGATTTCGCCGGGCGCATCCTGGCAATACTGGCCGACCGCCATCGTGCTTTGTTGGATCAGGGCCGAAGGGAGAAGGCCAAGTGGTGGCGCTGGATCATCTTGCCCCTATGCGTGGCCGTGGTCGTCTCCGTTCAAACGCACCACTGGCCTTTGCAGGTTCGGTTTCGTCTTAGCCAACCGGCGTTCGACGAGGCGATTGTCCAACTCCAGAACGGGGCGAACCCCAGGGCGTTGCGGAAGAGGACGGGACTATTCTCTGTCCTCTACATCCATCAGTACAAAGACGGCGCTACCTTCTTCCAGACAGGCAATTCGGGATGGGACAAAGCTGGAGTCGTCCATTGCCCGAACGGCAAGGCCCGTGGTCAGAACTCCAAGCGGCTTGGAGGGAAGTGGTTTACTGAAGTGTGGTGAGGTGGGATCGTGAGAAGTCCGAGCAGGAGATGGGTATTCTTTGCGATCCTTTGTGTCGGGGCATCGCTGCTTTCCCTGGCTTTATCTGTCGTCTGCCCAGCTATCACCAACTACGGCCCACAGGGTTACGTGGCGGTTGCAGGGGGCAAGGTTCAAAGCCTGCAGTCCGTAGTTGCGGGTCCTGGGTGGCGAGATGGGGGCCGGTGGAACACAGAGGCGCAGAGGGAGGAGAGGGCCGCGAAGAGGCTCAAGAGACGCAAGGGGGAGAGCTGTCACGCGGGGGGCGCCTGGAGGAGGGAGAGTGCGGTCGAGAGTTGCGGGGAGCGCGAAGCGGGCGGTTATCCGTCGTTAGCTGTTGGCCATCAGGCCGGGGGGAGTCAGAACAGCTAACGCCCGAGGGCGGTTCGCCGACACGGGCAAGCAAAGCTTGCCCATGCCACCCAATCCGAGGCGGCGAGGCGCTGGTCCGGCCACCCGCCCGCATCAGGATTGACGACAATCTTCTGAAAGAGTCGTCTGCTTGCTCGGTCGTAAGTCATCCAGCATCGAGGCCGGAACGCCCACTCCGCATTCGGGGCAACGGGGCACGGTCAGCCCCTTCAGGTTGTATTCGCAGCGGGGGCAAAGCCCAGCCTCCAAGCGGGAGGCATGTTTTTTCTCGATCTGCTCCCGCCGCCGTCTTCGACGCCCCTTCACGGACACAAGAGCATTTGCGACACTCAGCAGGACAGGGACTCCTGAACCCACAAGTGCAGGCGGCGACGGGATGCCTATCAGTTGACGCCACGCCCAACGGACAAGCACGGACGTGACGGCGAGCATCACGACGAAATTGACGGCAGCCCAAGCCCAGTCACTTGGTCTGCTTACTTGCTCCGAAGCGAAGAAAGGAACCTCGCTGCCTGACTGGCTGGCTTCGATGCCGTTCTTTGCCCAGCGGGCGAGCAGTGATCCCCAGAGAGGAAACAGAGTGACAAACTGAAACATCTGCCCGCCGTTGGCAACGCCGGTGGCTGCACATACGCTAGTACCGATCCCTGGAGCCAGCCAGAGGAAGGCGACACTGAAGAAGTAGACCACCTCAAAGACCATGACGCCGATGAAGAGACGAAGTAGCGACGAGTTCAATCGGATGAACTGGATGCCGATGACAAGCAGCACCAGGTAGCAGGCAAGACAAACCGCCGACATAGTGTAGAAAGCATGTGAGAAATACGGCGTACTCGGGTCGGAGGGAAAGGACGCAAAGAGACTACTGCCGTTATGCCAGAAGCCCAGTCCTGCGAAGACCACAAGGGCACCACCGACAGACCGCAAAGCGTGATGTGGGAGCTTGCTCATTGTGGCCCTTCACTCCAGAGGGACAGTTGCCCGTATCTCCCGGCGGTCTTATTGCCCAAGAATAGGGCAACTGGTGATCCCGTCAAGTGGAGAGCGGACGCGCGGGAATGAACCAATCGCCCTTGGGCGCATCCTCGTGGGCAGGCGCCGCCGGTAGCCGCACCAACGACAACCGCAACCACCTTCCTGGAGACGACAGTAGATTCTCGACGGGAGGTGCGGACGTATGGTGCCGGTGTGCTGTCAGTCCATAGCGAAACACTCTTCCCCAGAAGGACCGGATTTCCAACCGGTCTCCGGGGTCCGTAGAAGCTGGACGACAGGCTGGAAAGCTCGTCCCACAGACTTCTACGACCGGCTGCTATGCGGCGTCCTCCGCGATCCACTTGCGCAGACGTTTGAGGTTGGCACGGTCGAGGTCGGTTCCTCGGCCGTCGGTGCCTTTGGGGGTCTCCAGGATTTTGGGGATCGTCGCCAGGTGGGTGTCGTTCACCACGCGGGCGAGGCCTGCCTTGCCGATCTTGCCCTGGCCGACATGGTCGTGGCGGTCTACGCGGCTGCCGCACGCGCGCTTGGAGTCGTTGAGGTGGATGCACGAGATGTTGCCCAGTCCGACGTGCGTGCGCAGTTCCTCTATCAAGCTGGCGTACGCCTCGGGTTTGCGGATGTCGTATCCAGCGGCGAACACGTGGCAGGTGTCGACGCAGACGCGCAAGCGCCGCGGATGCTGCACCGTTTCGAGAATGCGACCGATCTCAGCTACCTCGGCGCCGATCGCCGTGCCCTGTCCCGCGGTTGTTTCGAGGGCGAGGCGGGCGCGGAGGCTGCCGGTTCGCTGATGAATCTCGTCCAGGGCGGAGACGATGCGGGCGATGCCCGTATCAAGCCCCTCGCCCACGTGGGCGCCGGGGTGCACGACCAGCGCGCGAATTCCCAGGGCTTCGCAGCGCAGCAGTTCGTCGGTGAGGGCGTTGATGCTCCGCCGCCAAGTGGCGTCATCCGGCGACGCCAAGTTGATCAAGTACGTCGCGTGGGCTACGACCGGGCGAACGCCGCTCTGGCGCACGGCGTGCTTGAACCGGGCGATCTGGTCCGCGGTCAGCTCCGGTGCGGTCCACTGTCGCTGGTTCTTCACGAAGATCTGTAAACACTCGCAGCCGACCTCGACCGCGGCTTGGACCGCGTTCTCCAGCCCGCCGGCGATGGACATGTGCGCCCCGAGACGTTGCGTTCGTATGTTGGAGCTCATCTTCGTTCTCTCAGACCGTTCGGGTCGCTCGATGGTAAGGCAAAGGCAGCAGTATTCATACCCGGTGTCGCCTCCAAGTGGATTGTTGCGGTTCGGTTGGGGACTCACCATCAAAGGACGCGAGAGGGAGCGGAACGCAGAGACGCAGAGTCCGCAGAGAAGAGGGGGAAAACGTCGAAACGTCGAAAGATCGAAAGATTGTGAAGAGTGAATGTTGAAGCGGGCGTTGCCTGCCTGGGGATTCGTCAGCACGCCGGTTGGATCAACGAGATAGGCAGCGCGCTGCCCCGAGGACGCTGTTCTTCCGGAAACCGCCAAGAAGCACAAGAGGCACAAACCTTGCGCCTTTTGAGCTTCTTCGTGGCCAGTCTGTCCCCCACCTCGAGATTCGCCTGGAGGCGAATCAACGAGATGGGGCACCCGGCGGGGTGTAAACCCAGGGATGAAATCGGCAAGCCCAAACCGCGTAAGCACCCACCCTTTGTTGAACAAAGGATGGGGCACCCGGCGCGGTGCTGGTGAATCACGCGGGTGTTCTCATCCGGGGCGCTGGGCGCGCATCTTCCGGATTAGTTCGAGCATTCGCTCGCGGTCGGCGTGGTCCGGATCCGACTCGAGGGTGATCCGCCAGCGGCGCACGGCGGCGTCGTGCTGTCCGTCTTCCCAGAGCGCGTTGCCCAACTGGTAGTGGAGCGCGGCGGACTCGGGGGTACACCGCACCGCCTGACGCATGGTCTCGATGTACCGCGTGAGGTCCCCAGCTTGGTTGTAGCGCCGGGCTACGAGGGTATACGCTTCGCACAGCCGCGGACCGTAGGTGACCCGGTCCAGCCGGGATGCCTCTTGAAGACGGGCGAGGTGTCCCTCGAAATCCTCAGTCCCCCACAGGGCTCGGGCGTGCTGAAAGAGGTAGCGCGCCCGCTGCGCCGGGGCGACCCGAGGCTCGATTGCCCGGTAGTGGGCGAGCGCTTTCGCCCAACGCCCTGCCTCCAGCCAGACATCACCGTGCAGCAGGTGAAGGTCGGGACTGTCCTCCCCCGAATCGAGGGCGCGCTGTACGTGGTAGATGGCTGACTCGCGCGGAGCTACGTCGAATAGGCGCGGGTCATCCGCGTGCGGAGCGATCAGGTAGTAGTCATCGACGATGCTTCCCGGCTGCCCTTTCTCCACGGTCTGCGCGGATACGGCGCCGAGCTGAGCGCCCAGGTGATGGTAGCACACCGCCAGACGGACGTGCAGCTCCGCATCGTCGGATTCGTGCTGGTAGCAGGCGGTATATGCCTCTGTCGCGAGGGCGTACCGCTTACCGTGGAAGTGAATGTTCCCGAGCCTGCGGTAGTCGGTCGTGCCGGCTTGGCCGGAGGCGACGATTCGTTCGAGACTCCTGCGCGCTTCTTCGAGACGACCCAACTCGAGCAGGCTGGCGCTGCGCAGACGCTCCAACTCGCTGTCAGCGGTTGTGGGTCGTATCGCGTGAAGAACTTCGATCACCGCGGCGTGCTCCCGGCGCTCGGCGTAGCGATGGGCTAGGCTCAGCGCCGCTTCGCGATGGCGCGGTTGGCGTCGAACAATCTCTCGGAGGGTCTCCTCTGCCAACTCCGTTCGTCCCCCCGAGGCATACGCCCGGGCCAACAGCAGGCGACAGCCCAGGTGATCCGGATCGAGAAGTACGGAACGCTCGAGCAGGGCGATTGCCTCGTTGAGGTCGCCTGTCGCCAGGGCTGCGCGTCCTTGGGCGCATGCCCCGGTGTCGCCCGACGGAGACGTAGCCTGGGCGCACACGCGGGGTGTCATCGCCCAGAGCAGGGTCGCAGTGACGAGGGTCATCAGTGGCAGCAGTCGCCCCAAGCGATGGATCGGAAGCGACGTTTTCTCACGCCCGCCCATGACGCACGATTCGTTCTGAAGCATTACGACCCAGTCCTGAGTATTACTTTTGCTGAAGGCTCCACCCACCAGGGTGTGGGCGTGTCAGGTTATCCGTTTCGGCGGGCGGTGACGAGCCCGCGGCGGCGTCCTGATTCGAGTCTGTCACATCGTTACCGGAGTGTTACGCGGACCCGGCATGGGGTGGACACCCCTGGCTTACGGCGAGCGGGTATCGCTGGTGGTGTCCGTGGACGGGTCGAGAGCGCTGTGGGCGGGGCGCGCTGGACCACGGGTCTGCGTTCGTTCGGCGACAGTTGCAACACGCCATGGACACCCATATACTGTGTAGGGGTTCATACTTAGTTGAGCTTGCGAGAGTCATCTCCCTGGTCGGGGTCTCGAAGGAGGAAACAGGTGGCGGAACCGCTGGACGGAAAGAACTTGCTGTTGGTGGACGACGATCCTGAAATCGTCCTCGCCATGCAGACAGTGTTCGAGGAGTTAGGTGCGGTGGTGCTGACCGCCGGAGACGGGGACGCCGCGGTCGAGATGACCCTGGAGCACAAGCCGGACTTGGTCATCCTGGACGCAATGCTGCCCAAGCGTAGCGGTTTCCTGGTGCTGGAGAAGCTGCGTTCCAAAGGGAACGGGAGTCAGTCGGTTCCGGTGATCATGATCACCGGAAACCAGGGCAAGCGTCACCAGACCTGGGCCAAGAGCCTGGGCGTTAGCGACTACCTGAACAAACCGTTCCGGATGGAGCGCCTGATCGAGGCCGCCGAGCGCGTTCTCGAGGGCTGAACCGGGGTACATTGTCACTTTAATCAGTATTCATGCCCGTTGTGTGTCGCGGGTGGTTGCAGGCTGGTTGATTCCGGGTTATGGTGTCCGGATCGTCTGTGGGGCTTGTCGTACAGCGGCAGTTCCGAAGAGGGGACGAGTCGTGGGCGGTTAGGGTTTGTTTTCATCACGAGGTTGCAGGTGGTATGGGGCTGAGCGCAGAAGCCAAGAGTACGTTGATCCGTGATTACCGTCGGAGCGATGGTGATACGGGTTCCGTGGAAGTCCAGGTGGCGTTGTTGACCACGCGGATCAACGAACTGACGGACCATTTTCGAACGCATAGGAAGGATCACGCCTCGCGGCGCGGTCTGCTCAAGATGGTGGGCAAGCGCTCCAGCATGTTGAAGTACCTGTCCGCATCGGATAGGGAGCGCTATCGAGACCTGATCGGTCGGCTGGGTCTGCGCAAGTAGCTAGCTGAGATTGGCATGCCGGATTCTTGCATCGGGAAACGCGCTTCTCGGCGAGGGTCATTTGTACGGCAGGGCGTGAGCGTCGAAGTGGAACATGGATGAGTTACCCGGCTCGGCCCACGCGACAGAGCGGTATGAACGAGCACGACGGAGGTTGTTCCGGATCGTGCTTTTTTTGTAGGTGTGGCGAAGGTTTCTAGTGACGGAAGATGGGTTGGACGGTTTGATGGAAAAAACTTGCGTTGAACGAGAGATTGGCGGACGGACGTTGCGGATGGAGACCGGTTACCTGGCCAAGCAGGCTGCGGGTTCCGTCTTGGTTACATATGGGGAGACCGTGGTCCTGGTGGCGGTGGTCACCGGTAAGCCGCGGGAGGGTATCGACTTCTTTCCGATGACGGTGGACTATCGTGAGAAGGTCTACGCCGCCGGGAAGTTCCCGGGCGGGTTCTTCAAGCGAGAAGGACGCCCCACCAACAAAGAAATCCTGACCATGCGGATGATCGATCGACCGATCCGCCCGCTGTTCCCGGAAGGGTATAAGGAAGAGGTGCTCATCCAGGCGATGGTGCTGTCCGCCGACCAGGAGAACGATCCGGACATCCTGGCGATGGTCGGTGCCTCCGCAGCCCTGAGCTTGTCGAGCATTCCGTTCCAGGGTCCGAGCGCTTCGGTGCGGGTCGGGCGCGTGGAGGGGAAGCTCATGGTCAATCCTACCTTCGCGCAACTGGAATTCTGCGACATGGAGATGGTGCTGGCCGGTCACGTGGACGCGGTCAACATGATCGAGGTTGGCTCCTTGGAGGTGTCCGAGGAGGTGATCACCGAAGCCGTCGCTCTGGGATACGAGAACATCCAGACCGTTTGTGGAATGATCGCGGAGTTGGCTGAGAAGGCTGCCGTACCCAAGGTGTGGAACGCTCCGCCGTCCACGGACGATCTGCTGAAGCGTCTGCGGGACACGTACAAATCCCGCATCGCCGAGTGCAAGAGCATCGTCAAGAAGCAGGAGCGCTACGAGGCCGTCAAGGGCGTCTTCGAAGAGGCGTTGGCGGCGGAGTGCCCGGAAGACGTGGACAAGCCCGAGTTTTCGCGCAACGTGGTGCGCGACCTGCTCGACAGGATCGAAGGCGAAGTGGTCTGCGAGGGCGTGCTGGCCAAGGGGACCCGCTCGGACGGTCGTGGACCGGAGGATATTCGCCAGTTGACCTGTGAGGTCGGCATGTTGCCCCGGGTGCATGGCTCGGCGATCTTCACCCGTGGCGAGACCCAGGCGCTGGTCGTTTGTACGCTTGGAACCGGGCGGGACGAACAGATTGTTGACGGGCTGATCGAAGAGTACAGCAAGAAGTTCATGCTGCATTACAACTTCCCGCCGTTTTGCGTGGGGGAAGTGCGGCGGGTGGGTGCGGTCTCCCGGCGCGAGATAGGCCACGGACAGTTGGCGGAGAAATCTCTGGAAGCGATCTTGCCCTCGCCCGACGACTTCCCCTACACCATTCGGCTGGTGTCGGACATCATGGAGTCCAACGGTTCGAGTTCGATGGCTTCGGTGTGCGGTGGGACCCTGGCGTTGATGGACGCGGGGGTGCCCATTCGTCGCCCGGTGGCGGGCATCTCTATCGGTATGTTCCAGGACGACAAACGACGCGTCCTGGTGACGGACATCCTCGGGGAGGAGGATCACTTCGGCGACATGGACTTCAAGGTTGCCGGGACGCAGCGCGGTATTACCGGTATCCAGTTGGATCTCAAGGCCCGAGGTTTGGCTCCGGAGATCATCAAGGAGGCTCTGGAGCTGGGCAAGACGGCGCGCATGCATATCCTCAAGAGCATGCTGGAGGCACTCGACAAGCCGCGGGCCGGCATCAGCGAGTATGCTCCGCGGATCATCGTCATCAAGATCAACCCCGAGAAGATCGGTAAGGTGATCGGACCGGGTGGTAAGGGGATCAAGGGCATCGAAGCTGCAACCAGCGCCCGGGTGGAGATCGACGACGACGGGACCATTCACATCTCCTGCGTCGATGCCCGCGGCGGCGAGCGCGCCCAAGCCATGATCGAGGCGGTTACCGAAGAGGTTAAGGTCGGCCGCGTTTACGAGGGGCGCGTGACCGGAGTTAAGGACTTCGGGGCCTTCGTGGAGCTGGTGCCCGGCGAGGACGGGCTTTGCCATATCAGCGAGTTGGCCGACGACTACGTGCAGAGCGTGGGAGACGTGTGCAAGATCGGGGATACGCTGCGGGTCAAGGTGATCAGCGTCGACGCCCATGGGCGCGTCAAGTTGTCCGCCAAGACCGCCGCGCTCGAGGAGCAGGAGCCTGCCGAAGCCAGGTAGTCTCGGCTTCGAGGTCTGATACGGAGGTCAGCATGCTGACCGCCGACTGAGGAGTCAGCCCGTGCGGTTCTTTCTGTACCGCGCGGGCTGAAGTCCACGGCGCGTCGCGGTGCTGCGGCGGGCGAGACGAAGCTCCTGGTTCCGTGCTCTCGAATCTGCGCTCTTCAACTGGAATCCATATGCTCAGGGTAAGGAGACACCGATGGCCAGAGTAGTACGCACCGGCCTGATCCAGGCGACGCTTTGCGAACCGGTCACGTCCGGCGTCGAGAAGATCAAGCAGGCGATGATCGACAAGCATGTCGAGATGATCGCTCAGGCTGCTGACCGAGGGGCGCAGGTGGTTTGCCTGCAGGAGCTGTTCTACGGTCCTTACTTCTGCGCGGAGCAGGATCCCAAGTGGTATGAGATGGTCGAGCGGATCCCCGACGGGCCGACGACCCGCTTGATGTGCGAGCTGGCCAAGAAGCATCGCATCGTTCTGGTGGTCCCCGTATACGAAGAGGATCTGCCGGGTATCTACTACAACACCGCCTCGGTGATCGACTCCGATGGCACTTACCTGGGCAAGTTCCGCAAGATCCACATCCCGCATTGCGCCCCCGGGTTCTGGGAGAAGTTCTACTTCAGACCCGGCAACATGGGCTACCCGGTCTTCGAGACCAAGGTGGGGCGGGTGGCGGTCTACATCTGCTACGACCGCCACTTTCCGGAGGGCGCCCGGGCGTTGGGCCTCAATGGGGCGGAGCTGGTCTTCAACCCGTCAGCCACCGTGGCGGGATTGAGCGAGTACCTCTGGAAGCTGGAGCAGCCGGCCCACGCGGTGGCCAACCAGTACTTCGTCGGGGCGATCAACCGCCCGGGGACCGAGGATCCCTGGCGGATCGGCGAGTTCTACGGGACGAGCTACCTGTGCAGTCCACGTGGCCAGATCCTGGCTGAGGGTAAGCGCGGCGAGGACGACATCGTGGTGGGCGATCTGGATCTCGACGAGATTCGCGAGGTGCGCAACGTCTGGCAGTTCTTCCGTGACCGCAGGCCGGATACGTATGACAACCTGGTAGCACCGTAGCGTTACGGCTTCCGCCTGGGATTGAAGACCGCCCTGCGGCTACGGGGACGCCCTCGCAAGACCCAAGAGGATCATCCTGACACCGTCTTCAGTCTGCACCTCGTCCGTCATTGGGCGCCAGGCGCGGCCAAGTGGCTACGGCGTGCGGAATCACGTACACTGGCAACAACATGAGAACGTGAATACATCGGGAATGCGCTCGCGAGTAATCCACACACCGATATGGGGAGAAACGCGGTGGCCCTGATGGGACGTATCCTGTCCGTAGTGCTCTTGCTGGCGACGGTGCATCTGGCGCGTGCTTGGACTCAGGAGCCAGGCGATGGGAACCGGGATCTTATTGACGAACTCCTGGCAATGCCTGCACCGGCGCCGGACTGGAGAATACAGGCCCGGGAGAGGAACGACGCCTTGCCAGTGGCCAAGCGCGACTGGTTTGACGGTCAGCCTCCGGAAGACGCCCCGACCCATGTCCTTCTGCCATACTGCGTGGAACGGGCCCGGTTCGGTGATGAGCTTCCACCGTTGACGGAGAAGCTGCGGGAGAAGCTACTCCAAGGCAGCGAGCGACGCCCCGGCGTGCTCCCAGAGGTGCTCTGTCTACTCCCCGAGACACCCGGTGCGCATGGGCGGGTCGCGCGGCTCCTGGAGGCGGCTGAACAATCGGGAGAACAGAGCGAGGAATGGTACGCCACAGTCCGTGACTGGCTCGCGCTCCACAGCGACCGGTTTCGCCCGCAATTGATCGCTCGTGCACGAGGCGCCAGGGACGAAGACGGCTGGGTCGATGGCGAGGAAGCGCTGCGCGCTCTCGCGGAGAAAGACTGGGCCGCTGCTCAACCCATCCTCCGGGAGCATATGGCTGGCGATCAACCGCGCGTTGCCGCCGTGAGCCTGGCGCTTCTCTACCTCCACGCGATGCATTCCGAAGGAAGTGCCACGTCGAGGCAGCTCAGGAACCAGTTGAAGCGACTTGTCTCAGATCGGTCAGCAAGCGGCTTCGTTCGCCACACGGCGTGTGAGGTGCTTATGGCCACCGAATGGCCGGAACGGGATAGTTGGTTCCTGACGCTTTTCTCTGACCCCACGATCAGCATTACAGGAGGATGGTTCACGCCGTTGCTGTACGTTGTGCGGGTCGATCCGGACTACTGGATCCCGCACGTGGCGACGACGGTAGGTGGCGAGGACCGCGCCGCGCACAACGCTGCAGTACGCTGCCTGGAGCAGTTCCATCTCAAAGATGCCCGCGCGGACGCGCTGCGTCCCCTGCTGCCGTGGCTCTCGTACCCCAAATGGGCGGAGCGACGATCCTCCACTGACCGTCTTCGTCTGATACAGAGCCTTGATCGAGTGGATCTTCCGGAGTGCATTGAGGGACTGGTCTGGGTCGCTGGTCACGATACGGGTTTCGCCCTGTCAGCCGCAGCCGAAGCTCTCGCACACTACTGTGCCAGGGATGCGGTTCCTGTCCTGAAGGCGGCCCTCGCACGTGAGCCGGACGAATACCACCGGCGGCGCGTGATTCAAGCTGTCTTGACGCTTGGTGGCTATTCCGTCGAGGAGAAGGTCGTGGCCGTCGAGGCGTATGCCAGGGAGATCGCCACCGAGGAAGGCAGCGAACGTGTGACGTGTGCGTCGCGTTCTCGGGGCGACGCTGCGCCACTCGCGCCCGAGGTGAGCGTGGGACGGTACCTCGGGTTCTACTGGGATGCCCCGGACGAGAAAGTCGCCCGGCGGTTGATGGCGCGCGTGCAGGAGCTTCGGACCAAAGATGTCCTGGCGTCACAGGGCTTGTGGCTCATCATCCGCACCTGGCCGACAGTGGCTGTGGATCAGGAAATCGTGCGGCGTGTGGCATCAGACACGGTCGACCGGCTTTCGCTCCGCTCGGCCTTGAAGCGGCGGGCATCGCTCCGGCGGAATGCGCGAGAGGAGCTGGAGAAGCTGTGTGGGCGAGGTGGCGCGCAGTTGGGCATCGCTGCTTGCCTGATCGGCGAACCCGAGCGATACGCACAGGTTCTCGATGGCGCAGATCCCGCAGCGCAGCGTGCTTTGCTGGCTTGTGCTCGGCTGGTAAGAGAATCACTGCCACTGCAGAAGGTAGGCGAGTTGCTGCAGTCCGCGAATGATGGTGTCGTGAGTGCGGCTGAGTCCTATCTCGAAAGCGAGGATAGCACAGCCGCGCGCCAGCTTGTCCTCGCCTGCCATCCCGGAGACGCCCGTATTCTTGGTGCTCGTCAGCAGTTTGACCCCGGGCATCACTCGTACGCGCGATTCGAACGGTGGGAGGATCGACTTCGTGAGGCTGTAAAAGCCGATGGTGGCCCAGATGAGATCTTCGCCCTGCTCAGCGCCGGGTACTGGGGTGACGAGGGCCAGAGAGTGGTTTATGTCCGAGGCAGGAACGCAGAGCTGAGGTTCTATAGAGACGAAACGAAGCACGAATCCCGCAAACTCGCCGACAAGGAGTGGCGAGATCTGCGCCGATTTCTATCTGCCAACTTGGTCGAGGACCTCGCCCCGCTGAACGTGCAGGCAAACGATGGCATACAGTACGAGTATGTTCACTTGACGAGACATGGCGGGCGCCGGGTATTCATGAATAATCCCGATACGGTCGGGGGCTCCGTCTACGACCAGCTAGCCCGGCGCTTTGCGGGGCTAAGTAGGTCACTCGAAGGTCTTCTCGCCCGGGAGGAGGAGAAGCCATAGGAGCGATGCTTGGCTCGAATGGCACTTCTTCGGATTCTCGTCCAAGGAAGCTGGTGAATCCGGCGGGGGCGGCGTTCAAGCCTGTTCCGCCATGGCAAGGGATTTCCTGCTCCTTGGCAGCAGGTGGCAGGGCAGCAGGGGCGCCGTGAGGGCGCGGACCAGACGAAAGCGCTGTGATCTTCCTTATGACGGCCCCAGGTTCTGAGGAGAGGCCCATGTTTAGGGTGCGGCAAGTGATCTGCAATGTTGCGGTGTGTTGCGGAGGGATCATCGTTCCGGCGGTTGCCGGGTACGCTAGCGCGGGCGATACCCAGCAAGCCGGCGTGCCGACACCGACGACTCAGCCGGCGCCCATCGTGATGACCGCCGAAGGGTGGCGGATCCACCGGGCCGGGATATTGATCGACGGGCACAACGATTTGCCGTGGCAGGTTCGCAAGCTGGCGGACTCCTCCTTCGATAAGCTGGACATCGCCCTACCCCAGGAAGAAGTGCATACCGACATTCCTCGCCTGCGCCGAGGCGGAGTGGGGGGGCAGTTCTGGGCGGTGTATGTTCCGCCGGAAACCGAGCGGATCGGTACCGCCACAACTATGGCACTTGAGCAATTCGATCTGATCCACCGGATGGTGAAGCGTTATCCCGAGGTGTTCGAGTTGGCGCTCACCGCCGATGACGTGGTGCGGATTCGCCGGGAGGGGAAGATCGCTTCGCTGATCGGGGTCGAGGGTGGGCACACTATCCAGAACTCACTGGAGACGCTTACCCTGTTCCACCAGCGCGGGGCGCGCTACCTGGGGCTGACCCACACGGAGAACACCGACTGGGCGGACTCCGCAACCGATGAGGCTGAGCACATCGGTTTGACCTCCTTCGGTGAGCGGGTGGTACTGGAGATGAACCGGCTGGGCATTCTGGTGGATATCGCTCACGTTTCCTTTGACACCATGCGCGACGCGCTGCGCGTCAGCCGCGCCCCGGTAATCGCCTCACACTCGTCCGCCTATGCCGTGGCCCAGCACGTACGCAATGTGCCCGACGACGTTCTGCGTATGATTGCAGGTAACGGCGGCGTGGTGATGGCCACCTTCTTCCCCGGGTACATTCACCCGGTGGGCGCGCAGAACATGTCCGGTTACTTCGAGACCGAACGGACCCTCAGGCAACGGCATCCCGTCAAAGAGGAGTTCGACCGGGCCTGGAAGCAATGGAAGGCGCAGCATCCCATCCCCAAGGGGACCGTGCATACGGTGGTGGATCACATCGACCACATCGTGCGCATCGCCGGGATCGACCACGTCGGTCTGGGCAGCGACTACGACGGCGTGGGCAAGCTGCCCCTGCAACTGGAGGATGTGTCCGGGTACCCGTTCATCACCCAGGAGCTGGTCAACCGCGGTTATTCCGAACGCGACATCCACAAGATCATGGGCGGTAACCTGCTCCGCGCCCTGCGCGAAGCCGAGCGCATTTCGCGTCGTTGGGGCAAGTAGGCGGGCGCAAACTCACAAGCAGCCGCAGACTTCGCATGTACTCAGCACACCACTGGGGTGGCATGGGTGACGCACAATTACCTCTGTTAGGGGGAGATGTGCGTCACCCGTGGAGCAATGGGCAGAATGAGAATCACGGGTAAGCTCCGCCGCTGCTTGCGACGGAGCTTACCCATGCCACCCACGATGAACGCGTACCGGACTTCAGTCCGCGCGGTGGTCTGATCGTGGTCTTGGCAACTTGTCTTGCCCTCTGTTGCTCTATTAGAATCCACGTCGTGGAGTCGCCGTCTCTTCGGGCAGACAGGATTGATCCGGATTGCACCTTGGAACGCTCTGACCGTCAACGACCTAGCGCCCCTTTGCCCGCGATTACTGGAGCACGTGATGGTACAGGTAGCCTCTCGAAGCAGTGCGGTGATCTACGGTCTCGATGATCGGCCGCCGTTTGTTCGGGCGGTGGTGCTGGCGTTGCAGCATACGCTGACCAT
>JAAEQG010000431.1 GCA_024231775.1 bacterium | reverse complement strand
GCCCAAACACCTCCGGGAAGTACATCTCGTAGGCATGGGCGGGGATCACCCCGTACTCGCCGGGCAAGCTGGCGCGGATGAGATAGGTGTACTCGTACGTGCCGCGCGGCAAGTAGGTGGCAAAGAGCACCGTCTTTTCATCGCGCATCTCGGTGTGGCTGAACCACCACCAGCCATAGCCGCCGCCCCAGGGATTGCGCCGGTCGGTGCGGGTCAACTCAGGCTGCTCGCCGACGACGCTCGTCGTCTTGAGGCTCTGGTCTACCCCCTCGGCGCCAGCCGGGAAGGGGTCTTCGACCACCACATAGTGCAGATCGTTGGGAGCGATGATGTTCAACTTGACCTGGATCGCGTCGCCCACCTGCGCCTCGTCTATCGCCCGGCACGGCTCTTCTCCCGCGTCACAATCGGCCAGCGTGTACTTGCGGCTGACGATGATGCCCCGGTTGAGCGCAGTTACCTCCTCTACCGGCTTGAAGTAACGCAGGTACATGCTATAGTAGAGCCGTCCGATTCCCTCGTCTTGCCCCTCAGACGCCCAACGTTCGACAACGACGCGGTTCGCCTCGTCAGACAGGAGCTCGGCAACCTCGATCTGTAGCTTGGTCGTTTCGTCGACGCTCTCGCGATCTACACTCCCCTCGCCCAACTCCTCGCCGTTGACGACGACGTGCCAATCGTACGCCCCCTCCAGTTCGCCGGTGGCGACCATCCAGTCGGTGAGCGCCAGGATCGCCCAGGCGGTCTCTTGCGTCGTCTCCCAGTAGCCATCCCTGCGGGCGACCATCAGCCAGCGGACGGTGTTGGGGGCCAGCCCGTTGTCGGGGTCCAGCCGCGCCAGCGCGGCGAGCACGATGGCGGTGGAGCGGGTGTCGGTGTTCATCGCGTAATAGTCCGCTCGTTCCTCCTCCCAATGCGCGCCAGTGGCGCTGACGATAGCGTCGTTGGTGATGTCAGAGAGCAAGGTTTCCATCCGCATCGG
>JAAEQG010000430.1 GCA_024231775.1 bacterium | reverse complement strand
CTGGATCGGCGAGCTTTCCGTCACGGTCACGGATGACGAGGGCCTGCCAGTGGCGGATGCGGCGGTGTCGCTGTCCTCCGATGACGGAGCCTGCCTGCGGAACGGCCTGAGCAACGCATCTGGCGAGTTCCTGTCTGAGATGCTGCCCCTGGCGGATGACTACCTGCTCTCCGTGTCCGGCCCGGACGGGTCCGGCCTGGGAGGTGCTGAGGAAACCGGAATCAGCGTGAGCGATCAGGCAGCGGACGTGGAAATCTCGCTGTCCGGGGCGGATGAGTCTGACGGCGATGTGTGCGATGATTATCCGGTCAGTCCTGCGGATGCGGTGCTGCCGGACGCGGGGCCGGACGAGATCACCGGGCGCGTGGCGGATGTCATGGGAACCCTGCCGCCGGAGAACATGTTCGTGTCCGTGAGGGTGTTTGAGAAGGATGGCCGGTTCCTGAAACGGGTCACAGCGGCCGCGGACGGCACCTTCCGAATCACCGGTCTGGATGCGGAAAAGGAGTACCAGCTGCTGGTGAGAGTGATCGGAAGCAACCTGCCCCTACAGTGGGTGAGGTATGTGGGTGGCTTCGGCTTCTCCCTCGGCATCGGACGTGACCGCGGCCTCGCGGGAGCGTATTCGCCCGGCACGGCCGTGAGCATCATGCTGAACAATGATTGGCTCTGGTAGATTTCTGACACACCGATTCTGACGGATGACGACATCAGACCTGCGAGGTTTTCAAAACCTCGCAGGTCTTTTTTATAAGGAGACTGAAAGCATGACAAAGACACATCTGTTAATCATTCTCGCCTGCCTGCTGCTGGGTGTAGTTCCGGCGGCGGCGCAGGTGCTGAACCTGAGCTGCGACACCCATGAGACGGACACACCCTCGGCCGATCCCCTGATCCGCTTTGTCTGGGAGGCTCCCGACGGAATGCCGGACGCCACCTGCTACGGCCTGTTCGACACAGACGAGGCGTTCACGTTTGACGACCTGAACACCAGTGATCTCTCCGTGTTCTCCGGGACGACTTACGAGGCCGATCTGTCCGACCTCTCGGCAGACGGGGAGTCCCGCTGGTTCCATGTGGCTCCCGCTGATGACATGGGCGAGATCGGCCCCACGACCACGGACGGGCCTTACCAGATCGACACTGCCCCGCCCTCGGAGGCAAAAGTGACGCTGCCCGGGACCACGTCGGAGCGGATCGTCACACTGACTCTGGCGGCCACGGGTGCGGCAGAAATTTTTGTGAGCAGCATCGGCTACGAAGGAGAGGACGGACACTGGGAGGAGATGACGGAGATGCGGGAATGGTCCCTGTCCGGGGCAGGCGGGGACACTGGCGTTTACGTCCGCTTCCGGGACGCTGCCGGAAACACCGCTGACGCGTCCGCGACAACGACTTACATTGCGGGCGACCTGAACTGCGACGGAGCGGCGGCACTCGGTGACCTCATCCTGGCGTTTCAGGTGGTCACGGGCAGCCCCGCCGCCATCCCCTGCCTCTCGGACACGGACAACAACGGACGGATCGGCGCGGCGGAACTGGTGTGGCTGCTGAGTCATATCGCAGAGTGACACAGAGGCATCGTTGCGACATGCCCCTACTGCCCAACTGAGCGTTCGTAGTTCCGCGTTCAGGCGGTTCCCGCGGGGGCGGAGACCTGTTCGCAGCCATGGACCCGGGCGGCAGGCAGGGCTGTCAAGGTCTCTGTCTCTGCTTAAAAATAAGAACCTCTGCG
>JAAEQG010000429.1 GCA_024231775.1 bacterium | reverse complement strand
GAGGATAGCGAGGGGTCGGAGACCGAGACCTACCGGCGCAAGATTGAGGAAGCGGGACTGCCGGAGGAGGCGCGCAAGGAGGCGGAGCGAGAGTTGGACCGGCTGGCGCAGATGAATCCGCAGTCGGCCGAGTCTGGCATCATCAAGACCTACCTGGACTGGCTGACCGACCTGCCGTGGAACAATCTCTCGGAGGACAATCTAGACCTGTCCCATGCCGAGCAGGTGTTGGACGAGGATCATTATGGGCTGGAAAAGGTCAAGGAGCGCATTTTAGAGTTCCTGGCGGTGCGCAAGTTGCGGCTAGAGCGCGGCGTGGAGGACACCGGGGACGAGCGGTCGGCTGCCATTCTGTGTTTCGTCGGGCCGCCCGGCGTGGGCAAGACCAGCCTGGGACGTTCTATCGCGCGGGCGTTGGAGCGCAAGTTCACCCGCATGAGCCTGGGCGGTATGCGGGACGAGGCCGAGATTCGTGGGCATCGTCGCACGTATATTGGCGCGATGCCGGGCCGCATCATCCAGGCGCTCAAGCGCACGGGAACCCGCAACCCGGTCTTTATGCTGGACGAGGTGGACAAGATCGGCACGAGTTGGCGGGGCGACCCGGCCAGCG
>JAAEQG010000428.1 GCA_024231775.1 bacterium | reverse complement strand
GGAGGCAGATCACGAACACGGAGTTGAGGCCAGCCCCGCGAAGCACGCCATCACGCGCGCACCCAGGTGCCACCATACTGGCACTCAGAGCCTCGTCGCGGCGGGCACCGGTGCGTTCCCGGTGACAGGTCCGAAAGCAATTCGACGAGCGTCGTGGGGAGGACCACCAGAGGCGCCGGCGGTAATAACCGTTCTGGTGGGCGGTTATGTGGGTTCCCTCCGCCCCTGGCGTCGCCGGTCGATCTCGGATATAATGACGGGGTTGCGCCTTTTCTGACTGGAGCACAAGATGGACGGCACCAAGACAACGCCTGATCGAGCTGAACTCAGCGCCCTACGCGACGCGGACATCCGCGAGTTTCTCGCCAAGCACGGATCGGATGCCAACAACGATCTGCTGGCGGACATGATCACCACGATCTGTCGTATGGCCAAGGATGACTGCGGGCGCGGCGAAGCCAAACTGCTCAACCGCGCCCTGAAAGAACTGCGCTATGCGTTCAAGATCTTCGCCCCGTACGCGGAGGTCCCCAAGGTCACCATCTTCGGATCCGCCCGCACCAAAGAAGAAGACCCCCAGTACGTCGAAGCGGTGAAGTTCGCCCAGATCATCGAGCAGGCCGGTTGGATGGTCATCACTGGCGCGGGCAATGGGATCATGCGGGCCGGTCATCACGGGGCCAAGCGCGAAGCCAGCTTCGGGGTCTCCATCAGCCTGCCCTTCGAGCAGAGTGCCAACGCGATCATCGAGGGCGACCACAAGCTGATCAACTTCAAGTACTTCTTCACCCGCAAGCTGATGTTCGTGAAGGAGGCCCGGGCCATCGTGCTCTTCCCCGGCGGGTTCGGCACCCAGGACGAGGGTTTCGAGTCGCTCACCCTGGTGCAGACCGGCAAGACCGCCCCCATCCCCCTGGTGCTCTGTCACGAGCCCGGCGGGACCTACTGGCACCACTGGCGCACCTACGTCAAGTCAGAATTGCTTCACCACGGCATGATCGATGAAGGCGACATGAACCTGTTCTACATCACCGACTCTGCCGAGGACGCCGCTCAGGAGATTCTGCGCTTCTACCGCCGGTATCATTCCTCCCGCTTTGTGCATGATGACTTCGTGATGCGGCTCAAGACGCCGCTTACCGACGCGGAAGTGGAACACCTCAATCAGGAGTACTCCGATATCCTGAGCGAGGGCGTAATCCGTCAAGAATCCAAACCCCTCCCGGAAGAGAAGGGGGAGTACGCGGACTTATCCCGCCTGGTCTTGCGCTATCATCGAAAGAGCGCCGCCCGCTTGCGGCAGATGATCGACACCATCAACGAAACCGCGGAGTAGCCGAGCGCCAACGCAGCGGGACCCGTGGAAGAAACGCCCGGGTTCACCATTCTGGTCGGCGAGTCCCACCAGGGCCGCCGTTGGTCTCTTTCGCCCGGATCATTCGTCAGGCAGGCGGCCCGGCGATCTTGGCTGTTAATGTGGCGTAGTCCGCCAGATCCACGTCGTTGTCGTCGTCCAGATCCGCCGCCTCGAATGCAGCGGGCCCGCATCCGGGCGGTGGTACGGGATTGCCCGGGCCGGAGACGCACGTGGCGAAGATCCCATGGTCCGCCAGGTCCACGTCCCCGTCTTCATCGAGGTCACCCGCCGCGAGCACTTTGACGTAGAAGTGCGTTTCGGAGTAGTACAGCCCGCCACCGTCGGTGAGCTTTCCGGCTACGGCGAACACCAGATCGTAGGTGTCCGCGTCCGCCTCCGGATTGGCGGTCAGGTCAAAGGCGAACTCCGCCGGATCGACCCCCCAGCGGTAGCGGAT
>JAAEQG010000427.1 GCA_024231775.1 bacterium | reverse complement strand
GCCGACGATGAATCCCGCCGGGTGCTGCACCACGGCATCCAGGGTGTCGTTGAACTGGCCCCAGCTCTCGTCGGTGTTGATGCCGAAACCGCTGGCCGTGAGATCGAGCTTGCGCACGGAATATCCGGGCTGGCCTCCTCCCAGCGGTTCCAGCAGATAGTTCGCTCCGTCCGAAGCGCTGTGGCCGATGGTGTCGTAGATGAGCAGCGGTTCGGCGGCGTAGGCCGTATCGATAGAGACCACGCCGCTTCCCGGCGTTTGGGCGCATGAGATCTGACGTACGAACCAGCCGTTCTCGGTATTGTAGACATAGCCGACCAGCCCCGTGACCGTACCCACGGCGATGCTGCCCGCTCCACAGATGTCCGTGGGGCTGGTGCACACCTGCTGGGTCTGGACCGTGCCGGGAATGTCGCTCGCCGCGGAGTAGTTGTAGTCGTCTGCGGCGGTGTCGAACTGGGTGGTGAAACGCCGGGTGAAGCTCGAGCCCGAGCTGAGCGGCGGAGCGAACTCCTTGATTTTCATAGTCGGGCTGGGCAGGTTGTCGACGTCGAAGTTGTCGAACCACCCGCTGGTCACGGTACCCACCGTCCAGCCGTTCGGGTCGGTGAAATTGGCGACGTAGCGGATCTGGCCCCCGACAGGAATGTTCGGGACCTTGATAATCAGATCATCGGATTGGAAACCCCCCTGCTGGAACTGGCTGTTGGACACGCTCGGCTGGGAGCCGCCGCCGGAGAGTTGAGGCGTGAGTTTCCACAACGTGGCCGACTTGGGAAAGGTGGCATCGTTGTCGTCTTTCTGGATCGTCACGGTGGCCGTGTAGGTTCCGGAGAGCTTGCGTACGATCACCCAATCCTCGGTCACCCATTCCGCGACGGTGAAAGAAAGCTTGTCCACATCGCTGAGCACGGAGATGGCGGCCAGGATGGTTCCCACCAGCGGGATCGCATCCTCGGCTTCCTGCACCGTGCAGCTGGCATAGAAGTTGGCAAGAACATTTGAAAACAACGGTGTCGCGCGCAGCAGTTGCCAGAACAGCTGGCCCATGCTCATGACCATCTTGAGAACCGACCCTGCCCCCCCATTAATAACGCTTTCCATGGTCAGCGTGCCGGACAGCAAATTCGTGAAGAAGACGAAGGTGTTCTTGAACGCGGCGAGCGCGGTGGTCACCTGCGTTCCCAGCGTGTTCGGGTAGTCCCCGGCGTTGCCCGCCATGGATGCCTCGTCGTCGACATACTGTTCAACAGACGACGCGGCGGACTTGTAGACAGTTACCAGGATACCAACGTCGAGAAGAAGAGCAAGGGTCGGGAACCCCAGGTTGACGACGCTGGTCCAGATAATCCAGGGTTGGCACTCCGCGGGATAGGCCTTGCCCTGGTACTGGGAGCCGAAAAGGCTGGTCCATTTCGAGCCCGTGCCGAGGGAACAAACCAGAATCTTGGCATACGTGGCATCTGACGGAAAGACCACCGTGTAGTCGGCGTAGTTGGTGTCGAAGATCGGAATCCCGAGGACCGTCTGCACGGTGCTCAAATGACCAAGCATGGACGTGGGATCCTCGTCGGAGACCTTCCCCCCGGACACCGGTTTAATCTGATTGTCGTCGGCATTATAGAACTGTACATAAATCCCCTGGAACTTCTCGTTGTTGTTGTAAGCGCGAATCTTGACCTTAGGGCCTTGGGAACCCTGGGTGAAGCTCAGAACCTCGACCTTGGTCTGGGAGTGAAAGCCGCTGCTGTCCATCGCAAAGCTGGCCGAGGCGGAGAGATCCGGCGGGTTCGAGGCCTGATCGGTGTCCTGCGGGGGATCGCCCGGCGTCAGGACCCAGCTCGAGTCCTCCAGGGCTTCGGTGTCCTGCACTTTATTGGAGATGGCGGTCACCGCGTCGGACAGGGATTCGGTGAGCGCACTCGTCCAGGCATCGGGAATCGCGATCCCCTCATACATGGTACCGGCATCCATGAAGGGCTGAAAGATCTGTGCCGGTATCCCGTTGTTCTGGGTCTCGTTTCCGGGATTCACGTAGAGTTGATTGCCGGCGCCGTCGGTCATGGGCTGGTACTGCCCATAGGTGCCCACGTTGGTGAGCAGCGTGTCGAGGGCGGAGATGACCCCGGCAAGCTCGTTGGACTGGGTGATGAGCGAATTCGTGATCGCGGAACCCTCGCTGTCCAGGTTCATGATGGTGGGGTGCTGGAACACGAGCCACTGGGCATCCGAGGTAGCCGTGTCATAGAGGTCGTTCAGGGACAGCACTTCATCCACATTGGACGGAGGTTCGAAGATGCCGAGCCTCTCGAGCCGGAGATCATCCTGGAACAGCTCGTCCATGGGGATCACCTTGGAGGCCTGGCGGGTGACGCTTTCCAGCCCCGCCGAAGTACTCCGTACAAAGTTGCCGACCAGGGTCTTGTGTCCAGATGCGTTCTTCCCCAGGATGAGCAGACCCGTGGGCATGTCGGCGGGCAGCATGACGTTATTCACGAAGTGAGTGAGCTTCGCGGGGTCGGCCTTGGCCGCCATGGGATTCTGGTTTTCCAGGATCGTGTGGTTGGCGGCGTTCAGCGTCTCAAGGGGATAGGTGACGCCGCGCACCCAGAGCCTAAGGTCGGACACCAAGCCTTCCAGCCCGAAGAGATTGAATCCCAGGGTGCGGGTCTCGGTGCCCCCCTGCCCTGGGACCGAATCCGATCCCGAATGGCAAGCCGGGATGAGCAGAGAACCGGCAGCAGCACCGACCCACGCCAGAAAGCGGCGTCGGTTCATATTCCAGATAGCATCATTAAAGTCCACGAGTAGTCCTCCTAATGTGTCGACTGCAAGAGCCGTATACG
>JAAEQG010000426.1 GCA_024231775.1 bacterium | reverse complement strand
CTTCGTACTGGAATCCGGAGTCTACATCTACGGTGGCTTCGCCGGAACCGAGACAGACCGCGACCAGCGGGATCCGGCGACGAATGAGACGATTTTAAGTGGAAATATCGGAAACGACGCACAATACACGAACAACAGCTACCACGTGGTCGTGGGCGGCGACGGCACCACTCTGGACGGCTTCACTGTGACCGAGGGATTTGCGAGCGGGGAGGGTGACCACAGCAGGGGAGCAGGCATGTTCAATGATGGCGTCGACGTCACCATAGATAACTGCCAATTCGTCAACAACGCCACAGGTGACGGACCCAATGGAACTTCCGGACTCCCGGATGTTCCACCTACGGCAGGCGGAGATGGTGGTCATGGCGGAGCCATTTACAATCGATCATCGACTCTGCTCATTAGCAACACGGTTTTTCAGGACAACACCACGGGTCGCGGCGGAACAGGTGGTTCCAACGATCTCGGCTATTCTTACGACAGCGGCAATGGGGGGCACGGAGGGGATGGAGCTGGTATCTGCAGCGAGAACACCACGCTGGAGCTCATCGATTGTCAATTTATAGGTAATACCGCCGGCAACGGCGGCAGCGGCGGCAGCGGTGGTGACCTGGGCTCAGTCACGGGCAATCCCGGCGCCGGTGGCAACGGTGGCAACGGGGCCGCCATCTACGCAACCGTGAGCCCACTTACCCTGACGAGAGTTACCATCAAAGAGAGCCAATCCGGAAAGGGCGGCAACTGCCCCGAATCGCCGGAAGACGGCGAGGGTTGCCCGGGTGGACGGGGAGGCGACGGTGGAGGACTGTTCATCCAGGGATCCGCGGCAACGCTGGAAAACTGCACGATTTCGGATAACTCTGCCGGGGCTGGGGGCAACGCCACCGGCTCCACGGGT
>JAAEQG010000425.1 GCA_024231775.1 bacterium | reverse complement strand
CTTCATCGAGATAAGCCGCAAAGGAAACTTGGTCGCCGCCGAGGGCAGGTCCAGTTGGTCGATCAGCGAAGTAACCAGGGCGAGCTGGGCAGATTTGCCCGCGATCATCAGAACATTCGTGCGCAGATCGGTGGTGACGGCGATGTTGTAGACCAGGGCTTCGCCCACCGGCCCCTCGGGAACCGCCTCGCTCTTGTCCGAACCGGGGGCAGGCTTGGGAAGATCCTTACCGCCCTTGAATAGCTCGTCGAGCATCTCCGAAACCGACTCCGCGTCCGCGTAGCGCAGGCGGAAAACCTTGATGCCCACCTCTTCGGATCCGGGCACGCCGTCGAGCACATCAATGTTCCCGCCCATCGGCTCGATGTTGGACTCCACCGTCGCCACAATCAGCGAACCGGTACCATCATCGGGGAGGATTCGCAGCGGCTTCTCCAAATCCAGAGGCGGAAGCTCGACCGGCTCGCCGTCGGGACGGCGGATGACCATGCGCAAGCGGCGGATGGGTTCTTCACCGGGCTTGGCCTGTCCCGCTGCCTTCTGGGCACTGATCAACTCGTCGATCGTGGCGGACAGATCCTTGGGTTTGCTGTTGTACAGCGGGAAGACCGCCAGCATCACGTCTCCCCAACCCTCCGCCGGTTCCACGTCGATGGCGTCGAGCAGGTTCTGGATTTTGCGCCGTTCGCTTTCCGGAGCGGCGATCAAGATCGTGTTGTTGGCGTCGATGGGGATAATCTCGAACTCGGGTCCCGCCTCCTCACCCTGGCGCTTCCGCAGCGTGTCCAGCACATTCTTCAACTGCTCCGCCGCTTCGGAAGCACGACGGTGCTTGATCTGAAAGGTGAGATTGTCGGTGTCGGGCAGGGCGCTGTGGATGTCGATGGTCCGGATGATGTGGACCACTTCGTCCATGAACCGCGTCGGGGCAGCCACCACCACCACCGACGGCGCCACCGCCACCGCGGACACCTGGTCCTCCGGCCGATCCTTGACCTTGGCGTAGATCTTCTCGATCTGCTCCGCCACGCGTTTGGCCCCTGCCTTCTCCAGGGTGACGATCTCGATGTCCTTCTGAGGCCCTTCCCGATCGAGCATGGTGATCAGGGCATCGAGCATGAGCATTTCTTCTTCGGTGCTGGTCACGATGATCGTGTCCGACCCCACCGTCTGAATCTCGACCTCCGCTCCGGAGAGGTTCACCCCGCTGAGGGAGATCGGCGGAGCCAGGAAGTGTTCCGCCTCCGCGGCGTCGTCGTCGTCGTCCGGATCGTCGAGGCGCGCAGTCTCCTCGTCCTCGGGTTCGTCCTCGTCGCGCACCTCGGGAAGTGGTTCGTCCTGGTCCGCCCGGGCCAAAGCGTCAGCCATCAGAGCGTTGACCAGATCCTCATCGGCGTTGGCGTTCTCGCTCGCCGGGGGCTCTTGTGCCACCGCCGGACATACCAACGCCAATCCCACCAGCATGATCCAGATGGTCTTCATTACCGAACCTCCGCGCCTCGATTCCCCGTTTACCAGTACTGGGAACGCCGTTCCACTCGATCAGTCCCACCCGTTTCGGGCGGCAGGTTGCGCCTGCAGTGTCGTTCCCATGCAGAGAGCTATCCGCGCTTCCCGATCATCTACGGCGACCGCTTCTCCCACGCGAGCTGCGGCCGCGACTGGGACGTTTGCTCCCCATACTATCTTCGGTCAGATCCTTGATAACCGCCTCCACATCCGATCCCTGCAGATGCTCCAGGGTGTAGATGCGGGTAACGCGCCCACCCTTGGGCGACATCTTCTCCATTTGGCGAATCGTCGCCTCGACCTTGTCGAAAAGCCCCGGTGCACCAGCCAGCAGCAGACTATTAGTACGCCGATCCGGAGTTATCATCAACTGCTGGGCCTGGCGTCCGCGGCCACGACTCCCACCGCCTCTCGTGGAGGCGTTGAAGCTCTCCTCGATCATCGTCGCCATATCCTCGACGTTGATGCCCGGCGCCACCGTGACGATACGAATGTCCTCGCCGGCGAACTCCTCGCTGTCTAGCTGCTCTACCAGCCGCTCGATGGCGCTGAAGTCCGCCGCGCCGGCCCGCACGATCAACGAGTTGGTCGCATCGCTGGCCACGATGACCGGCTGAATCATGCTGCTGCCGCTACGGCTACGGCTGCGCCCGCGGCTCTGCTGCTTGAACAGCTCCTCCAACTGCGGCTGAATCTCCGACGCCACCGCGTGCTCGAGATGGATGATCCGTGGCACGTTGCCTCCGCCCTCCATCTCTACGTCAATCTGGGCAACAACCGCGGCAATCTCCTCGAGCTGCTCGGCTGCGCCGGACAAGATCAGAGCCTGGTTCGCTGAGGAGATACTGATGCGCACGTCGCCGATCAGGTCAGCCGAGCCCCCACGCCCCCGACCGCCTCGACCTCCCGGTTTGCGGAGATACTCCTCCAGGATGGTGCTCATTTCCTCGGGATCGGTAAACTCGAGGGCGACGATCTTCAGGTCACCGCCGGCACCGGTTCCGGCGACTTCTATCTGATCGATGACCGCCTGAATCTCCGCCAGTTCCTCCTCGTTGGCCCGGATCATCAGGGTGTTACTGCCCTGCGGGTTGGCGATGGAGATGGTCTGCTGCCCGCGTCGCGTCCGCGTGCTCCTGACGAAGATGTCATTAAGCGACCGAGATACTGAGGCTGCATCCGCATTCTCGACCTCGATGACCGTAACCTGGCGGTCGCCCTGACCGGGCTGATCGACCTCCTCGATGAACGCCTCGATACGCACCATGTTCTCCGGCGAAGCCGCGACGATCAGCGTGTTGGACGCCCAGTTGGGGTAAGCGTCCACTCGATCGCGCGGTCCGACCCGCCGCCCACCGGCTCCGCTGACCAACTTGGTGACCGCCTCTCGAAGCTCCCAGCACTCCGCGTAGTTCAGCTTGAACGAGCGAATCTGCCGCTGCTCCTCAGGAGCAACGTCCAACGTCTCGATCAGTCCCTGAATGTCCGCCAGTTCCTTGTCGTTGCCATATACGAGCAGCGAGTTCGTGGCCGGTTCGGCGGCGATGGTCACCCCCATGTCATCGCGCCGGCGACGCTTGGTGCGCTGGTACAGACTGGTCAACTGCCGAGCCAGCTCCCCGGCGTCAGCCGATCTGAGCTTGATCACGTGGCGGGTGCGCTCAACGGCCGACTCGACGTCCATCTCGGCGATGACCTTGGCGACCTTCTCGTGGTTCTCCTTCGAAGCGGAGATCACCAGACTGGCCGTACCCCAAGCGTACGACGCCCGCACGACATCCTCAGGGCGCGAGCCGCGAACCTGACGGAAGATGTTGTTGATCGCCCCGATCAGCGAACTCGGGTCGACATACTTGACCTCATAGACCTCTATGATCAGCTCGGACGTCTCCAGCGGTTCCAGGTCCAGCTTCGCGATCAAGGGCAGAACCTCTTCCACGTCCTTGCCGTTGCCGATTACGATCAACTGGTTGAGGGGATCGTTGGCCACCACGGTGACCGCAACCTGTCCGCGCTTTCGCCCGCGGAGAGCCTGATTGACCGTGTTGGCCACCTCCGACGCCCGGGCGTGCTGCAACTGGTAGATCTCCTGAGCCTGGCCTTCGGCGAACTCGTCCAGCGGTTTGATGACCTGCTCCCAGATCTCGTCCTGCTCCTTCTTGGTCGCCCGAACGAGCACGGTGTTGGTCGTGGGATTAGCCTCCGCCTGCGGCGGCTGAACTCCGCGCGAAACGCGCTTGCCGAACAGACGATTGACCGTGTTGGCTACTTCCTGGGCCTGAGCGGACACCAAGGCGTAGACCCGCGTCTCCATCGCCACCGGACCGGCCTCTGGTTTGTCGATCTTGGTCAGCATGCTCTCGACGATCGGGAAGATCGTCGGCTCGCCTGCAACGATCAGGGCATTGGTCTTCTCGTCCGCCACCGCACTGAACACCCCCAGATCGATGTCTTGCTTTCCGCCCTGCTGGATCAGTACTTTGATGAGCTGGGTCATTTGCTGGAGCACCTCCGGAGCACGGGCGTGCTCGAGGGGGTAGAACTTGAAGTCCAGGTTGGTGCGTTCGATGTCGATCTTGGAGACCATCTCCCGAATGTCCGCGAGTACGTCGGCCGGTGCAGTCACGATCAACTGCATGCTGCCGTCGTCACCGGTGACGACAACCTGCCGCCGGCTGCCGCGCTTGCCGCCTCCACGGGCAGCAAAGGCCTCCTGAAGCTTTCTGGCGATCTCGGTCGGCTTGGCGTACTGCAGGGTGATGTAGTGCGGCTTGTTCACATCGCCGCCCACTTGGTCGAGCCGCAGGATCATGGGCTCGACCTTGGGATGGTCCAGATCCAAAGCCCGTACGATCACGCTGTTGGTCCGCGTGTCGGCGATGAAGGTCGGGCTGTTAACTCGCCCTGGATCGAAGCCCGTGGCAGTCTTGGTTCCCGCGCGCTTCTTGCCGCTGTAGAGCTTCTCCAGGTAGGTGACCACTTCCGCAGCGTCGGCGTGGGTCAGGGGATAGGTCTTGTCCACCAGCTTCGGGGCTTCCTGGTTTTCCAGCTCCTCGATGAACTCGCCGATCAAGTCCAGCGTCTTCTCCGGAGCCATCGCCATAATGGTGTTCGCCGCCGGACTGCTGGAGATGGTCACCGCTCCCTTGATGGACTCGCCGCCCAAGCCCTCCAACTCCACCTGTTGCTGCTGTTGTTGCTGGGCACGGCGCTGCTGTCCGCGCTGCGGTGTGCGGCGTGCTTGCGTACGTCGCACCGTCGCCCCGATCCCGAGCATCTCCTTCAGCGTCGCCTCGACCTCAGCAGCGTTCAGCCGCTTCAGCGGATAAACGCGGAAGTCCGCCGCAGTCCCCTTCTTGTCGATCGTAGCCAGCAGCTTGATGATCGACGGATACTGCTCCGGCGCCGCCCGGACGATGATCGTGCGGGTACGCGCGTCGGGAAAGACGCGGATCTGCCCCGCGGTCTGCTGGGCCACTTGCGGCTCCTGCTGGTCTTGCGGTCGCCGCCGGTCTTTGTTTCCGTCCTGCCCCTGGGCCTGCTGACCCTGCTGGGCCTGCTGTTTGGCCTTCTGCTGAGCCTGGCGCTGCCGTTGCTGTTGGCGCTGCGCCGCGGTGGTCCGCTGGCGCTGGGCGTTGAACATCGCCTCGAGAACGCCCGCCGCCGAGGTCACGTCCACATACTTCAGTCGAAACACCCGAATGTCCGGCGGCTGGGGAACATCAGTCTTGTCCTTCAGGATCTTCTCGATAATCCAGCCGGCGTCGGAAACCTGCTGCTTGCCTCCCGTGATGACCAGGATCCCCTTCTCGTTGTCGTAGTAGGCGGTCAACGCGGTCTCAACTGTGTCTGCGTCAGGATTGGCCGCGTCTGCTCCCGGCGGAGTCGTTGGCGTCGTAACTGCGGAATCACCCGCACGGCTTTCGGTGTCGTCAGCTCCTTCTGCTTCACCCATGATGCTGTGGAGAACATCGAGCTTGTGCTTCACGTCGTCATCGAAGCGATCCGTGTTGGACGATGGATCTGGTGGCTCTTCCCCAGTTTCCTCATCATTGCCCATCGCCAACGCCGCCATCATTCGGGCCGCACTAACCGGAAGCACGCACGGGGTCACCTCCTCAATACCGTAGTTCACCTTGTCGGGCGTGGATAAGCCCTTGATCTCGACCATGTCCCTTCCCAACCGGGTCTGGAGCACCAACGCCAGCTCCTCCGGGGTCATCCCGGTGACCGGGATGATCTTTTGACCGGTCTCCTCAACCTGCCGTTCGCCCGGCTTGTCGACGTACTCTTCGACCAAGGCGATGACCTTGTCGAAGTCATCCGGGCGCCCGCGAATGGTCATGATGCTGGTGAAGGGGATGTAGTCGACCTTGGGCTTGTTCTCGGGATCGTGCCACAGGGCGTCGAGGATCATCTCCAGATCGTAGACCGCGTTGTACGCGTCATCGCGGTGCTTGAGTGTGTAGGTGGAATAGGGCAGCACCTCTTGACGTGGCTTTACTGGCTCGATGCCTAGTTCCGGATCGCCGTCATATATCAGCAACAGCTCGTCGATCTCACGGAGCTTGGCGGGCGTGGCGCTGACCACCGCCGTACCGCCCCACGAATCTACGTACATCCAGATATCTTTGCCACGCCGCGGACCGCCGGAGGGCTCAAACCAACCACCGAGCAAACTGTCATCCTTGGCCTTCGCCTTGGCTTTGCCCTTCGGGCCGCCGCCGGAGTCGATCAGCGCCATCACCGCGTCGGCGAACTCATCCACGTCGATGTTGATCGGCGCGTAGACCTTCTGCTCCCGCCCGCCTTCATCCAGGTCGGTGATCCACTCCTCAGCCTCTGCCACCGCATCCGGATATCCGCGGAGTACGACAGCTGAGCCGCCCGGCGCCGCCACGATCGTCAGCTCGGGGCTTTCGCCGGGTTTGCCTCGCGCCGCCGGCGGCCTCTTGCCGCCTTTGCCGCCCTTCGGTGCCGCGCTCACCGCCGTCGCCCGACTGGCCCACATGGTCCGAATCGTGGAGACCATGTCCGCCGGTTCCGCCTTCACGTCGATCTTCCTGACGATGCGCTCGGGTTCCGGGCGATCCAGCTCCTCGAGTAGCGGGGGGATGAACTCGACCAACTGCGGAGGGGTGATCACAATCACCCGATCCCCACGCGGGTCAGGCGTGACCGTAACCGGACTGACCGGCGGCTTACCCTTGCCGGGAGACTCGGGGGCGCCAAGCTCGCCCTTGTCCACCAGTTCCCAGAACTTGATGTCCAGGAGCATCTCCAGGTGCCCAGCGATGACCCCCGGCTCCAAGTATTCCACCGCGTAGAACTTGAACTCCGGGCCTTGGACGGAGCCTGCCGGACGTAGCAGGGCGAGCTTCTCCTCGATGTCCTCGAACATGTCCGCCGGCGCCCACACCAGCAGCTTGCGCTGCGCCACCTGCGGGATGAAACGGATGCTGCCGTCCTGCGCAATCGCGCGACCGCGTTGCTTCCCGTCTTTGCCCCGTTTGGCCTGGACCGCCGCAACGCCGGGATAGAACGACGACAACGTCTGAGCCAGCTCCGCTGCGTCAACTCCCGGCTCCAGGTCATACACCCGTGCGGTCATCTCCAGCGAATCGACGTCGTACTCGGCGATCAGCTCCGCGATCTCGCTCATGGTTTCCGACGGAGCCACCACGATCAGCTCAGAACGACCGTTCTCGATGATTTGCACGTCACCCTCTCCGCCCGTGGGGACGGGACGCTGACGCTTGCCCTTGCCTTTGGACACCGGGGTGACCCGGCCCACCGGGCGACTGGTCACCAGCGACTCCAGCAGAACCTTCAACTCAGCGGGCTGGGCATACTTCAGCTTGAACGTCCGCCGCTCGATGTTCGGATCAACGTCGAACTCCGAGATCAATCGACGGAAGTACTCGAGCTGACTCTCCGACGCGCCGGTTACGACAATCCCACCATCGGGATGCGGCATCAGCTTCGGCCTGATCGCACCCTTGTCGGCTGAGAACGCCTGGTTAAGCTGCACGATCATGTCGTTGGGGTCGATGTTCTGTAGCTCGAGGATGGTGACCTGTTTCTCCACCGCCTCATCGAGCGTCTTCAGCAAGGGCAGGTAGTGTTCCTCCCACTCGTCCGCATTGCAGATCACGTACAGCGTGCCCGCAGCGTCGTCGCCATGATAGCGCGTACCTCCGGCGGAACGCTTGCGCGCCGGTCGTTTGCCCTTCTTGCCTTTCTTGCCCGCGGCGGACGGCGCCGAAGCGGACTCGCGATCCAGACTGGTCAACAGGTTGATCAGCCCCGAGGGAATCCCGTTGCGGCATTTGTAAATGTGGACGGTAGCCTCCCCGCCCACCGATGGTTGGTCCAGATCGGCAGCTATACTCCTGATCAGGTCAACAGTCTTCGGGTCCGCGGTAACAATCAGTCCGTTGTTTGCCGGATCAACGTTAAGGACCATGCTGGCGGATCCGATCGGGTCGAGATTCTGGGCGATCTGCATGACTAGGGCCATCAGCACCTCGACGTCCCCGTGCTCGACCGGGATCCGCACGGTGCTGCTGGTCGAGGGGACGTCAAACAAGCTGATGTTCATGCGCAGTTTGGTCAGTTCTTCTTCGTTCGCCCGAACGATCAGCGTGTTGTTCAACGAGTTGGAGTAGACCTCGAGCCCTTCGGTGGCGATCACCGCCAGGCTGGGTGCCCTTCCGCCCTTGCCTTTCGATTTCTTCCCCGCAGCCGTCGTCATTCCCGGATACATTGGCCGCAGATTCGCCAGCAAAACCTCCACTCGAACGTACACCGGCGAGATAATGATCGGATCGCCCGACGGACCGGACTTCGCGTCGATTATCGCCAACCACTCCTCGATTTCCTCGATCTTGTACGGCATGGCCCGCACCCACAGTAACGACCGGTGGTCGATGGGTTCCAGGTCGATACTCAGACCCTTAAGCCCGGTGAGCGCTTGCGGCGCCGTCCGGCGCTGCTTCTTGCGGCGCTTGCTCGCCGGGGCCGGGGTTGCAGCCCCGTCACCAGTCAACCCCGGAACCAGACGCATGAGCATGCCCACCGCCTCCGACGGCAGTATGTGCTCGACCGTCAGGAACTTCTCTGCACGCGGGTCGTCCACGTCCTGACCAAAGACTCGGTCGATCAACGACATGTACTTGTTCACGTCAGCGGTCAGCGCCAGGATCGTCACCGCGTTCTTGCCCGGATACGGTGCGATGAGCACGTAGTCGGGCATGAAGTCTCGAATGACCTCCAGTTCCTCCGCCGGAAACGGCGGGGAGTACAGAACCAGAACGACCTCCATCTCGTCCAGGCCCGCATCGACAAAGTCATCCACGTTGGTGTAGATGCGGTTTAGCGGCATACGACGTTTGGCCTCGGTCATCCTGAAGATCTCCAGGGACGGGCCATCACGCCAGGTGTAGTACTTGTCCGGGTGGTTGAAGAGGATCTTCCGCAACCGACTGAGCGCCTGCTCGTAGCTCATCTCTTCGGTGCTGGAATAGCTGACCGCACCGCTGGGCGTATCCCCCAGTATCGCCAATCCGGACATCCGCGAGAACGCATCAAGTAGATTCGCATATGTACCGTCAAAACTGAATGAGTAGCGGCGCTCCTCTGCCGGCAAACGCATTTGCGCGCGCACCGCGTCCAGGTCAGCTTCTACGCTAAGCTCGTCGCTTCCGGCCTCGGCTTCCTGCGCCTCGACGGAGCCCCCGGGGTTCTGCTCCGGCGGCGTGGCCGTCTTGGCTTTGGGCCGTGAGCGCGCCGGCTTTCGCTTCGGACGGGGGGTCGATCCCGACCGCGGCTTGGGACGGCCGCTCCGCGAGCCGGACTTGCGCGTCGATTGCGCGCCCTTCTTCTTGGACGGCGGGGGATCGGACGCAACAGCCCCTCCCAGGCCGACAAACAGCACCAGACACAGCAGCACAGTTCGGATCTGCCGGTACGCCGATCCGCTCCACGGCGCAACGCGTGTGGTTGAATTGCTCAAGCGACTCATGGGTCGTCTCCTTCTCGGCGCCGAATCGCCTCTGCGAATCCGGCACCGCCGGGCGGCGCTACGCATCGTTCTCGTCTGCCGCACCGGAGGCTTCTTCGTCCTGCTCGCCAGCGCCGTCCTTCGGCTCAGCCGGCGGCGGCGCACTCGCAGTTGGGTCATTCTCTTCCCCACTCAGCGGCCCAGCCAACTCGACCGGTGGCCCAGCCAACTCGACCGGCACGTCTGCCGCTTCTATCGCCGGCGGACTCGCCGGTTTGACCTCTGGCGCGCGTTCCGGTTCCTTCGGCCGAGGCGCCTTCGCGGCGGGCACCTTCGGCGACGGGACTTCCTTGGGGGCGTCTCCCTCCGAAGCGTCCGGTCGGTGGACGGGCTCAATCGGCGGTTTCGGAGTTTCCACCGGAGGGCCAGGAGGCACTTTGGGTTCGTCGCGCACCTCATGGGCCAGAAAATCGGCGGCCACCGCACGGAGTTGGAGCTGGCTAGCCGGGGCTCGATTAAGGGCTACCGCGTCAGCCATCAGCTCTCTCCACGGGTACAGATACTCCTGTTCGGTCTCACCATCGGTTCTACGCACCAGAGCACCGTACGGATGCACCATGAGCAATTCACCGCCGTCGAGTTGCTCACCCACGCGCACGTACTCGCGCTGCTTGCTGGCGGTGTTCACCACGGTTACCTCTTCCGTCGTGGCCCAACAGCCGGCGATCTGCTTCTGATGACGTTGCGGATCGCCCTGCCAACCAGGTATCTTTGGTGGAGGAGGGGCGGTATCGACTATTTCTTCCACCGACGGAGGCGGCGGTGGGGCCACTGACGGGCGGGTGAAGGCTCGTTTCGCCCAGATCGAAGCATAACCTCGATTCCGGTACTTCACTCGCAGGGGATCCTGATGACCCTCCGGGTCCGCAACCTCGATCCCGGGCATGGGCGGGAGCACCAACACGTCAATGCTCCCCGTCAGGGCCACACGCTCTTCATTGACCACCGGCTGCTTGTCTCGCGAACGCCGATTCCTCCGCGGAGCCTTCTGCGGAACCAGCTTCAGACTCTTGAGCTGGGTGACGTAGGGCAGTTCATAGAACCGTTTGAGAAACAGAACCGCGTGCTCCAGCGGTCCTTTGCCCGAGATACTGTAGCTGAGGGTGATCAACCCGGTCTTGCGGTCCGTACTGCTACCCTTGGGGGTGACCTTCTTGTCCTCCAAGCGGCACTGGTCCACCAACTCCATCAACGTGCTGTTGAACTGGTCGGCAACGTCCTTCTCGCTGTCACCGCCGGTTCGGTAGACGTACTCGCGGTAGGTGTGCCGGGCTTTGTCCTGCTGCTGAATGTCCTGATTCAGATCCTTCAGCGTCGCTTCCAGGTCCTGCACTTGACGGTCGAAGTCGAATAGCGGCGCAATCCACTGGGGGTACACCACCCGAACGGACAAACCCAATCCGGTGATGCTCACCACCGCGATCAACAGTGTTCTTTCACGCTTGTTCACGACGTTTCGTCCATCCTCATGCCGAGGGCACGGTGTCGCCCTACGCGGGCGGAAAAACCGTAATCGTCATAGACGTATCCACCTTGTACTCATCCTGCCTGTTGTTGTCGCGCGTTGCCCCGAGCGTAGCTTCAAACCTCGGTTTACCGTCCTCGGGATTTCCAAGCTCCTCCAGCCGCTTGCGGGCTTCCTCGGCAATGCTACTGTCCGCGCATTCCATCTTCAGATCTATGCGCCTCTCCTTCTGAGATACGTCAAGCTGCTTCAGTACGATCTCGTCAGGATCCGGCCAGACCGAAATAAGCTCGACCAAGGCATCCAGCCAAACCACCTGGTCGGACTCGAACTGATCCACCTTCTTGATCATCTCCCCGAACTTCTTGCGCTCCTTGAGCGTGGATTTGGCGTCGTTGATCTCGCTCTTGAGCTGAGCAATCTCGTTCTTCTTGGGGAGAATCGTCCGCGTATACGTCACCGTTCCCGCCGCGATGAACACTAACGCCACCACCGCCACCATCGGGGCTTTGCGCAACTGACGCTGGGCCTGCGGAACCGCCTTCTTGGGATGCAGGAAGTCGAAGTGCAGACGCCCTTCGGCGGCATGACCCAACGCCAGACCCAGCACCGCAGCAAACCCGCCGGCGGCGGACCCGCTCTCCGCATTCCATCCGAAGTTGGCGGTCGGATTGTACCTTTCCCCGCCGATCGCAAAACGCTGGCGGATCGCTTCCAACAGGTCGTCCTCGACCCCGGTGTCCCCGCCCACCACTACATGACTCATATCCGCGCCGGGATCACCCGCCCGATAGGCTTCGATCGTCAAAGCCACCTCACGCAGCAGTGACTGCACCACCGGCGAAAGCTCCGCCGGCGCCGCCTCTCCCGGAGACAACGTCAATCCGCCCCCGTTAAGATCGAGTATGTTACCACCGGATGGAGACGAAGGTGGAGGCGGAGGCTCGGCCGAGCTCGGTTCCGGAACGACCACCGAAGCCGCCCGAGAAAACGCCAACCTCCCATCCCGGATCACGTCAATCTCGGTCAACGCCGGACCCACGTCCACAAACAGTACCCGCTCATGCTGCGCCGGCCCCAGCAGTTCACTAACCGCCACCTTGTTGGCGTAGGGACGCAGACCGATGCGCTCCAGCTTCAGGCCCGCCACCTCCGCGGTCTGGCGGTAGTAGTCCAGAACCTCATGGCGCACGGCGGCCACCAACACGTCCTGCCGACCGGATTCGCCGGGATCTTCCGGAACCGCAAAGTCCGTGATCGCATCAGCCAGCGGGAAGGGCAGCTCCTTGGCAATCTGAAACTCGACCATCGCCGGCAGATCGTCCTCCGCAACCGTCGGCAGGGACAGCGTGTTCAGCACCGCTTGGTCACGAGGAACATCCACCACCATGCGCGTAGCCCGGATCCCCTCCCGGTCCAGCGCCTGACGCAGCAGGCGCCCGATCACCGCCGGGTCCCCCGGGTCCGCTTCCGCCGGTATGGCGACGGACATCACCCGCTTGACCCGAACGCCGCTCTTCGAGCGCATCGTGAAGGAGACCACCCGCACGGTGCGCACATCCCAATCCACACTAACTAACTGACGTTCAACCAGGCCCATCGGACGCTTGGCTCCATTCTTCTTCTTCCACCCGGCGTAACGGGTAGTTCACCCCCAGGTTCGTCAGATCCCTATAGTAAACGATCTGCGGAGACGGCCCGCGCATCGCAAAGACAATCTGCAAACGGGTCCGCGCCCCGAGATGATCGCTGTAACCGATCGTCTCCAGGCTGAACTGCAGCCCCCGCGCCGTGATCGTACCCTCCACCGCATCGTACTTCTCCCGCTCCAGCACGCCCTGGGTCAGCAGCCACGCCGTCGTCGCCTTGGCCTCCGAACTCAGCACCGAACGCTTCTGCATGATCGCGGACACGTCCTCCTCGGTCAGCCCCTCCAGGCTGCGCAACACGATCGGCGGAGCGGTGTTGATGTTGATCAACCCGCGCAGCTCCGGGGACGGTTTAAGCGTGCAACGGTCCACGATCCGCGGAAAGTCCTCCAGCGAAAACGGGCTGGGCGCCCCATTGGTCGATGCGGAGTCCAGCAGGGCGCTCAGCGATGACACCCCGTCCCCGGAAGTCCTTCCGATCAGATGGGCGATCTCCTCCGGTTCGAAGTACTCCTCCAGACGTTTAACCGAGTCGCCGCCGGATCCGCCCAGCACCACGCGCGGTCGGTTGTCGTTGGCCCGGTTGTAGTCGCGCGCATAGACGGTGACGTAAGGGTACAAACCGCGGTTCAGCTTGCCGTCCTCGTCGTCCGGCGGGAAAGTAATCTCGCCATCATCCTCATTCGCACTCAGCAGCCCGTTCCGGTCCGCGTCCTCACCGTACAGTATCTGCCCGGTAAACCCGCGAACCATCAGCAACTCTTCCACCGTCTCAAAGGCGGCGTTCTTACACCGATACGGTACCGTAAGCTGACGATAGTAACTGCTCTCCGCCCCGTTCGCCTGGGGACTGTCGTCCGCGTCGCGCCAGTCCAGCAGCGAGTCCACCAACTCCGCCACCGACACCTCCTCGGAAACCACCTGCTTCAGCAGACGCGTCAACTGCCCCGAAGTAGCCACGTTGAGATCGAGCTTGGCGGACTCGTCCGTGAGTCCGTAACGGACCTGCGATTGATCGTCCGCCGGATCGTCCCCCACAATGCTGAACCGGTAAGCCGGGGCGTACGACTCCTCTTCTTCCGCCTCAGCCGTCGACTCATCGACCGGTCCAAAGGAAGAAGGCCCCTCCTCCGAGGACCACACCAATACCCCGCGGAGTTTCTCTTCGTTGTCGTACCAAGCATCCACGTCCGTGAGCTCTTCCCGCAGCAGCAGACTCACGTAGTGGAACCCCGCCTCCGCCGCCAGACGCGTCTGCATCCGCTCTACCAACGCCTGAGTCGCGGCGCAGTCCGCGTTCACCTGAAACGCAAACGTCCCCGCCAAAAGCCCCAACAACGCCAGCATCATCAACACCACCGGCAGAATCAGCCCGCGACGAAACGCCGTCGCCGAAGGTGCAAACGCCGAGACGAAGGGAGCGTGGAACAACGCCCCACAGCCCCTTCCCCTCTGCGCGATCTCTGCGTCTCTGTGTTCCATAGCTCTGTCGCTGACCGCCACAGTTCAGAATCCGGCAGACTCTGAACTCGAAAACGCCGATGCCTCCCGAGTCAACCGCGAACCGAAGAACGTGTCCGCCTGCACCAACCGGATGAACATCGCATACCGGTCCCGGGCCAACGGCTCCATCTCCGACTCGTCGCGCAGAAACTCGTCCTCCACCAGGTCCATCTCCTCTTCCTCGGGCAACACCGGCACAAAACCGACCGTCACCCGCACGATCTGCGGTAACGAGTTACCCTGGGTGATCTTCCAATCGTCCCACCAAGTAGCCCCGTCGAAATACTTGAACTCGAGGTACTTCAGCTCCGGCGCGTACAACTCCTCCTTCACCGCCACACTGCGCTCGTCCTCCCCCGCATCGCCCTCCTCGTCACCCTCGATCACCGTCTCCCGCAGAAAGGTCTTGCTCACCCTCCGCACCAAACCCAGGGCCCGCGGATCGCCGTTGGTGTCGGTGTTCTCCTCATCCCATCCAACGTAGTAGCGCACCTCCTCCAGATCGAACTGGCCCACTTCCTTGGCGTCCTTGATCGAGCGCGGATACATCAGCCGCCGATCCGGAACCACGTGGGTGATGATCGAGATGGCATGCTCGTCGCCAATGATCCCCGCTCCATACTCGGGGGAATGACCGCTTGCCTGGCGAAGCTCACGCGTCAGGCGGTCCAGCACCACCCGAACCAACTGCACATCGCGCGACTGGGCACTGTCCAGCTCGGTCCGCTTCAGCGTACTCCAGTAGAACCAGTACAGCATTCCGCTAACCACCGTCACCAGCGAAAGCGCCAAGACCACCTCCAGCAAGGTAAACCCGCTGGAATCGCCGGACCTCGGATTGCATCGCACTTTCGCCATCATCTGCCTGTCTACTTCGCCGTACTGGAAGAGCTCGTGGGACCAACCGGCCCACGACGGCGTCGCGGCGTACGTGGCGAGGTGCGCCCGCCACCCGTCCCACTCTCCGTCGATTCACCCGCCGATCCGGAAGCACTATCGCTTGCACCCTCGCCCTCAGAATCTTCAGACTCCGCCTGGGCTTCTTCCAGGGCCTGGCGCAGTTCCTCAGGCAGCACGTTCATCAAATCGCCGATGCTCATCCCGAAGGCTTCCAGCAGCGGCGGAGCCACTTCCAGCAACTCCTCCAGACTCAACTCGGCGAAGATCGCGGGACTCAGCGCCCGCGGGTCCAGCCCGCCCTCCGTAACGCCGCCCAACTGCTCCGCCAGATCATCCGCTTGCTCTTCATCCATCCCGAAATCGCGGGTCAGGTCGATCGGCTGAGGGGTCACCCGCAGGGTGTACAGACGATGCACCACCTGCGCCTCGTCAAAGTCGAACTGTTCCGAAATATCCTGACGCGGTTGGTACAGGATCTGCAACGTGATTTGGTTAAGGTCCAGTGTAGTGGGATGCGGCTCGATCAACAGTCGCCATCCATAATCGGGGAACAGCGGGCCGAATTCCTCCTCGATCTCGTCCTCCGGGATAATCAACCCCGAGTCGAACTCCGCAAACTTCGATTCCGCCAGCAGCAACGTCCGCATCGTACGCTCCGCCCGCGCCGCCGCCCGCGACGAGTTCTGGACCTGCATGCCGATGAACGCCATCCCGACCACCAGGATGCTCACCGCTATGACCACTTCCATAAGCAGAAACGCACGCTTCATCGCCGCACCAAGCTCTCCTGGATCTCGATCACCTCATCCTCGGTCAGCGCCACCGGTCGCAGGAAGTCCTTACGCAGCACCGCTGGCCATCCGTTCTCCTGGAACATCTCCAGTTCTTCCTCGTAGAACGGCCGTTGCAGCCACGCCAGACCGGTCAGCCCGTCATAGATCACCTCTATCCGCGGGTAGTCCGCCAGATCATCTTCCTCGATCTCCGGCGGAGCGTTGCTGATCACCAGCGTACACCACTCACTCGTACCGTCCGGCTCGAACACCAACGGGGGGAAGTCCTCTTCAAAGTCCTCGATGAACTCCTGATAGAAAACGTCTTCCTCTTTCTCCTCCTCGTCCAGTTCCGCGGTCACGTCGTCGAAGTGCCGCAGCAACTCTTCGACGGTCGGCTTGCCCAAACGCGCCCGCACACAACGCACGCCATCCAGCAAGGTCACCCCGCGCCCCCACGAAGCCGCCACGGGCTCGTACACGCCTGGGGCGATGAACGGCTCGTCCTCGCGCTCGACGATCGGTTGGACGCCGGTCCCTTCGCTGTCCAACTCGTCCTCCAGGGGAAAGCGTAGCCGGTAGCGCTTGCCGTCCAGCATCGCATTAGCCCGGGTCAATTGCAGCAGCGCCCGCATCTGCTGGGCGGACTTCGGCAACCGCTCACCCATGAACTGCCCCAGCAGGTTCGGAACGATCATCGCCGAAAGCAGCGCCAGCAACCCGATGACCAGCAGAAGCTCCATCAACGTAAAACCGCCGCGACGTGTTGACGACAACCGAGCAGAAACCTCATACCCGCGCAAGGCCGGAGCATCAGAAGCCCAAACACCGGGTGCCCTGCTCATCCCGAAGGGTGAGCATGGCAACGCCCCGAAACCTCGGCGCGGGCTTGGACTCACCGCCAAAGCCGTTGAAAGCACCGCACTCGGTTCTGGTCCCAGACGCCCGTTCATCTTCGCCACCATTCTGACGACGCTTCTTCGCGGAAACCGGCCCCACCGCGAGGTACTACTTCTTCTTCCAGCTCACGATGTCATCATCCGTCCCGTCAATCCCATCCGGCCCGAAGCTCCACAGGTCGAACTCGCTCTCATTGGCTTCTCCCGGATAGCGGTACTGGAAGGGATTGCCCCACGGATCCACCAGATCCTCCAGAGGGGTGTCCAGATAAGGCTCGGTCCACTTACCGCTATCCTCCTCGACGCTATCGGGGCGTTCATACAACGCCTCGAACCCTTCGTCCGTGTCCGGATATACACCGATGTCCCACTGATACCGCTTTAAGGCACTGCTGATCGGTCCGTTGCGCCCAATCGCCGCCGTCGTCAACTTCACCCTGGCCTGCTTTCCGGCGCCGCTGATCGATGGCACCACGAACGCTGCAAGCAAGGCCAGAATGCCGATCACCAGCAGAACCTCCAGCAGCGTAAAACCCGCCCGCGCGCTTCGCTTCCTACGTGACATGACTATGACTCCTCGGCTTAAGAACATACGTTCACTATTGTGCACACCTCTCGACGCGATCACACACCCAGTCCCGTCGAGCTCATTGTCAGAATCGGCAGCAGCAAAGCCAGGGCAATGCACAGCACCAGCACGGCGATGCAGATCAGCAGGATCGGTTCCACCAGGCGCACCGCCAGGTCGATCTTCCGAGCGGTGCGGGCCTCATTCGTATCCGCCACCTCGATCAGCATCTTGTCCAGCGTGTTGCTCTCCTCCGCCACCGTCATCATGGCGATGATGTCCAGCGGAAACAGCCCACTGTCCCCCAACGGTTTGGACAGCGCCTCGCCCTTCTTGACGTTATCTCCCGCACGCTCGATCACCTCCGAGAGAATCGCATTGCCCGCCGAGTCCTTCGATATCTTGATGGACTGCAGAATCGGAACCCCGTTGTGCAGCAGCGTGCCCAGAATCCGGCAGAATCGGCAGATCGACACCATGGTGAAGACCTCGCCGAAGATAGGGGCCTTTAGCTGAAAGCGGGCCAACGCCATCTGCCCCCACTCCGTACGCCGAACACTCCACACCCCCAGGACCGCCGCCACGCACCCCACCATAACCAACAGGTAGTACTTCATCAGGAAGTCCGAGGTCGAAAAGACGACGTGGGTGAGCGCATTGAAGTTCTCTTCCTTCAGGAAGTCGCGGAATTTCGGAACCACCAGGACCATCAACAGCGACACGATCATCCCGCCCACAAACACCAGAATGAACGGGTAGATCATCGAACCCAGCAGCTTGCTGCGCAACTCGTCCTGCTTCTCCGCGAATCCCGCCAACCGCTGCAACACGTCCTCGAGGAACCCTCCGCTCTCCCCCGCCTTGATCATCGAGGCGTGCAGCGGAGTGAACACATTCGGGTGCTTGGCCATGGACTCCGCCAGAGTATGCCCACCCGCGACGTCCTCACGCACCTCCTTGAGCACCTCGATCAACACCGCATTCGTCGTGAGTTTGATCAGCGTGTCCAGCGAGCGCAACATCGGCACGCCGGCACGCAGCAGGTCAGCCATCTGGCTATAGAATGCGATCACTTGGCGAAGCTTGACTCGCTTCTGCCCACCACCCAATGCTCCGCGCGCCGCAACGCCACCCTCCGCCACCGACACGGGAAACAACGAATCCTCATCGAGCATCCGCAGAACGGTCTGCTGATTCTCCGCCGTCAGCGTCCCCTCGACAGTCTTGCCGTCCGGACCGACCGCCTTGTAGGTAAACGTGGGCATGATCGTCAAACCTCGGCGATGCTCGGAACGCAGTCACCCAAAGCGGAATCGTAGACTTGCCTAACTGGGTAGGCTGGAGAATCATCTAGGGCGTGGCAACACGAGCGGGCCATGGGACCCTCCTTGGCCTCTGATGAGCGCTTCCGCCTCGCGTCCGGTCGCATCCTGCGATTCACTTACCCTAACCCCGTCAAGCACTTACGTCAATCCGACGACACCTCTGACCCCGTCGGCGCGCGCTGTCCCCAACCGCACGCTTCCTCTCTATTCTACAACCGAAAGGACTCGGCGATTGCAGTCGTTTGGGGGGGCGTCGGTGTCAGCCTGGGGAAGGCTGAGAAGGCTGATTGACGTGGTACTTCGCCGGTCCGGACCGCCGCATCAACCGATTTTGGCCACCCGGGTGACCTCTTCGATTGTGGTCCGCCCGTCGCGGACCTTGCGCAGACCGTCCTGGCGCAGCAGGGTCATGCCCTGCTCCATGGCCTGGCGACGGATCTCGGTAGCGCTGGCCCGCTGGATGATCAGCTCGCGAATCTCGTCGGTCATGCAGAGCAGCTCGAAGATGCCGAACCTGCCCTTGTATCCGGTATCGCGACACTCGCGGCAACCCGCGCCGCGAAAGAGTCGCTCTCCCGGCTGTAACTCCAGGTCTGGTGGGAGGTTATTGTAGTCCGGCTCGTACTCTTCCCGGCATTGCGGGCAGATCAGCCGCACCAGACGCTGGGCCACGATCCCCGAAACCGAACTGGTGACCAGAAACGGCTCGATCCCCATTTCCAGAAGACGCGTCGTCGCACTCGGAGCGTCGTTGGTGTGCAACGTGCTAAACACCAGGTGACCGGTCAGGGACGCGTTGATCGCCACCTCCGCCGTCTCCAGGTCCCGAATCTCACCAACCAGAATAACGTCGGGGTCATGCCGCAGAAACGCCCTCAGTCCGTGTGCGAAGGTCAGCCCGATCTTCGGACGCACCTGAACCTGGTTGATACCCTCCAGGAAGTACTCGATCGGATCCTCCACCGTGAGGATCTTGATCTCGTTCGAGCGGATCGCGTTCAGCGCCGAGTACAGCGTGGTCGTCTTGCCGCTCCCCGTGGGTCCGGTGACTAGGTTGATCCCGTGGGGGCGGCGGATCAGGTCTTCGTATCCCGTCAGGCAGTCGCCCTCCAGGCCCAGGTCGGTCAGATTCAGCAGAATCGACTGCTTGTCCAGGATACGCATCACCACCGCCTCACCGAAGGCTGTGGGGATGATGCTCACCCGAATATCGATATCGCGATGGTGGGCTTTGACGTTGAAAGCCCCGTCCTGAGGCAGGCGCTTCTCCGCGATATTGAGGTCCGACAGGATCTTGATACGCGAGATGATCGCGTGCTTGAAACGCCGTATCTCCGGGGGCACGTTGGTCGTGTGCAACACGCCGTCGATTCGATAGCGGATGCGCAGATCGGTCTCGTACGGCTCGATGTGTACGTCGCTGGCCCGGTCGCGGATCGCCTCGACCAGGATCTCATTGACCAGCTTGACTACCGTCGCTTCTTGGGCGGCTTCGATTTCGTCGTCGGAAACCTCGTCCGTATCGCTGACCACCTCGAGGTCTTCCCCACTGAGCATGTCCTCAATGGTTTGACCACCGACCCCGTAGTACTGCTTGATTAGACGCTGGATGTCCGCCTCGGTGGCCAGCACCGGCTCGATCTTGCTGCCGGTCAACATGCGCAGCTCATCGAACGCGTACAGATCGAACGGGTTGGAGGTCGCCACCCGGATCGAACCGTTGCTTCGATCGATCGGGAACAGCCCGCAGCGATGGACCAGTTTCGAGGGGATCAGCTTGAGCAGCTCGTGATCGATCTCCGCCCCCTCGAGGCTGACCACCGGGATCGAGAGCTGCTCGCCGATGATCTCCAGCACATCTCGTTCCTGAGCGTATCCCTTATCGATCAAAATGCGCTCGAGGCGATCACCCGGACGCTGGCGCGCAGCCTTGGCATCTTCGTACTGCCCACGCGTTATCTTGCCGCGTTGTAGAAGTACCTGAGCGAAGCTCACCGCTGCTAGCCCTCCCAGCCACCGCCGGATAAACCCGTCATTGCCGCTGGAGCCCCCGGTGTCGACCGGGGCTGCTCTCGGGGCGGACGCCGCCCCCCGGTTATACTCATCTCGGCGTTCCCGGTTGCTGAAATGCCCAGGAAATCGGCACCAGACGGACCACACCGAACACAGCGATAAGCTATTGAATCACAGAGAGTTAGGAAGCGATCCGCCCAGTCCGGCCCCAGCCGGCGACCGGGGAGACTGGGCTGGATCGTACCCCACGATCCCCCGTAGACCGCTACTGGTTGATCTCGCGGATCTTGGTAGATTCGTACGAATCGGTGTCCCCCGGCTTCTGGGTGTCGTCCCACTCAGCCGCCAGCCCGTCGACCCACTGTTTGCGGACCACCACGTCGCCATCGCTGAAATCGATGATAACGGTGAGATGCTTGTCCTCGCGGGTGTAGTGCCACTGCCCAGGAAGCTCGTGGCTGGGCGGACCGATGGTCCGGGCCACGTCATCGGTCGTGGACACGTTCTGGACGATCATTTCGTAGTGATTGCGGGTGAGCTTGTCGCATCCGCACACGGCGAGAATACCAACCAACCCAAGCGCCAATCCTGGAATCCAACCCTTAGTTCTCATTGTCTGTCCTCCGTGATCTGAAACTTCCACTCGCCCCGGGCCTCCACCAGCAACACGGGCTGACTTCATCAACCGCCGGACGGCTTCGACTCCGCCAGCGCCCGCATGGCCAGGGGCACATCCATGACGTATTGGTCCACCATGTGCTCGTGAAGGGGCGTATTGTAGGTCACTTCCAGCACGTACTTGTGGTTCGAGGGTAGCGCCGCCGGGTCGAACTGGAGCTGAAACTCGTACATGTCCGTCGTGCGGTTCCAGTACATCTGCTGGTCACGCTCACATCTCAGGGCTATGTCCCACTGCTGGAGCTTGGCCCCGCGGGCCTCCCCGGAAGCCTGGCGGAATTCATAGAGTTCGACGATAAGGGCGCCTGCAATGTTCACCGGTTCGCCAAACGAGTTCGTCGGCTGGAGCAGCAGCTCGATACCATCCGGCCGGTCGTTCTCGTCGAAGCTGGCGAATCGAGTGAACGGGGCGACAATGCTGACCGTCGCCGGCATGAGCAGCGACAGTTGTTCCCGGGTGGAGGCGTCGTCAAGGTCAACGGCCGTGTGGCTGCATCCCGTCGAGAACATCAGAGCCACCAGCGAAAGGTATCGAGTAATCCGGAGCGTATTCAAGGGAGGCAACCTCCATGGTAGGCAGGGCTGACTGCGAAACCGCGGCAAGAGTCTATCCCCGGTCCGGCGAAGGTGTCAACCGCACGCCCGGTTATCGAATGATACGCAGTCTGGTTGATTGCTGCCGTTTCCCGCGTTCTTGTTGCGGCTGCAAGCCCCTCTCCCCTGAGGGAGAGGGCAGGGTGAGGGGGCCGGCTGGGGGCCTCTCGACCCTCCCCCAACCCCTCCCTGGAAGGGAGGGGAGTGCGTTTCTCATCACTCACTCATGCAAACCCAGTCGGCAAGCTCGGACTGTGCTTGGTATGACACGCGCCCTGGCTGTCGCTCTGCTCCAACTCGCGTGGCTCGGAACCGCCGGTTGCGTTGCTGACCGAACCACCCCTAAGTGGTCCCCCGCGCCAACCCAGCCCATAGTCGGCATCTGGTACGGAGTGGAGTCGATCCCCGCCCCACAGCATCAGCGCATCGCGGCCCGCATGGATGAGGACCTGTCGGCCATACGACGCATGGGCCTGAATGTGGTGTTCCTCCGCCACGTAGCCCCTGAGCACATCCACCTGCTCACCTCCACCGCCCAGCGGCATCAGCTCAAGATCGTCCTGCCTGATCGGCAGGCCCGGTTCGCGGGGATGACCGGACTCGGAAGTGATCCCATCGCAGTCCCGGATTGGCTGGCTTCGCCCGAGGCGGGGATGACCGAAACGCTGCTGGCCGCCGATGTTGGCTGGGTTCGCCCGGGACGGTCCGCGGAACGAGCCGAGCGCCTGGCCCACGCCTACCGCGCCGCGCGCTGTCCAACGCCTCTGTTCGCCCAGACCACCGGACCCGCTCCCCCGTCGCTCACCTTCCTGGCTTCGGCGACGGATCCGGATAGTCCCCAGTCCCCCCTGCCACGAGACCGCTCGCCCGGACGACCGATGATGACGCTGAACTGTCACCATCAATCGGGCGAACCCGACGCCGACGCCATACGCCGCTGGGTGCGCGGGTTTCACACCGGACTAGCCGCCGGGCTCACCGGCGGATTGGTCATCGATCAGTTCCGCGCCGTTCCCGGCGGCGAACCTGCGCTGGCTGATGCGGACGGCACCGTGGATCTCGAGCGGATCAACGCTGTCAGGCGACTTACCGAGCGTATGCGCCGTTGGGGCCCGATACTCGATCGCCTGAACATGCGGAGTTTAGCCGCCCCACCGGGCAGCAGCGACGTTCTATGCCTCACCCTGTTCGAGCGCGATCAGCGTCGTCTGCTGTTGGTGTCGAATCGATCACCCTCGGACTACCTGCGGACCACGCTCGCCCTCGACCGCCGCCTTGGCGGCGCAGCGGCAAACCGCCTCGTGGAAGTCCCCCCGGAAGAGCGCCAGTCCGTGGGGCGGATTACGGAAGCGCGCCGCGATCGCATCGCCCTCCGACTCGACCTGGCCCCGGGCGACGCCCAGCTCTACGAAGTGTTCTGAACCGATCCCGAGAATGCCCAGGCAACCTCGCCGAATGTCATACGAATCGTCGTTCTTGACTGCCGATTGGGTCATCGAGACTGAAGGATGAGATGCGCACTCCCCTCCCT
>JAAEQG010000424.1 GCA_024231775.1 bacterium | reverse complement strand
CGCCCTTTCAGGGCTTGTGTTTGTCTCGGTCACAAGTCCCCAGGGCGTTGCCCTGGGCTGGCCTATGACGCCCCGTTGGGGCTGCTCGATGCGTTGGCAACATGGACGCGCGGTGGGCCGCATCAGCCCGCCTGAACTGTCATGGACCCCGCCAGTCAGCCCTGCCCAGCTGGAGCTCATGCCCTATAATAGCCTGCTCGGGAGGCTGGGACGACGCAGGACGTGGATACTTGGTCGAGGCTGGTGGTGGACCCGACGGATCGCATTCTGGACGCCAACCTGAACCGGGCGCGCGAGGCGCTGCGGGTGCTGGAGGACTACGCCCGCCTGGGGCTGGACGACGCGGCGCTCAGCGGCGCAGCCAAGACGCTGCGTCACCGCCTGGCTTCGGCGCTGCAGGAGGCGGGGCTGACCGAGCTGATCTGCGCCCGGGACATCTCCGGCGACGTGGGTTGCGGGCTGATCGGCGACGGAGAATACGACCGCCGGTCGCTGGCTGATGTGGTCACCGCTTCCGGCAAGCGACTTACCGAAGCGTTGCGGGTCATCGAAGAGACGGGCAAGACGAAGAGCCCCGCATTCGGCGCTGCGGTCGAGCAGATTCGTTACTCAGCTTACGACCTCGAGCGCCGGCTGGCCCGGCGCCTAGCTTCCCGACGGGCGTTCGACGGAGTCCGCCTGTACGTGCTACTCACCGAAGCATTGTGCGCCGGGGAGTGGAAAGCCACCGCGGAAGCGGCGATCCGGGGTGGGGCGAGCGCTCTGCAATTGCGCGAAAAACACCTTTCCGACCGGGTGTTGCTGGACCGTGCCCGGTGGCTGACCGGGCTATGTCACGAGCGGGAGGTGATCTGTCTGATCAACGACCGCCCGGACATCGCTTTGCTAGCGGGTGCGGATGGCGTACACGTGGGGCAGGACGATCTTGCGGCGTCCCAGGCCCGGCGCATCTTGGGGTCGGATGGGATCGTCGGTGTGAGCACTCACACCGTGGAGCAGGCCCGTAATGTCTTGCCCGAGGAGCCGGACTACCTCGCGGTTGGTCCGATGTTCGCGACGCGGACCAAGAGCACGGGTCTCCCGGTCGGGCCGGAGCTATGGCGTGCTGTTCGGAGCGAGACCTCGCTACCGATCGTGGCGATCGGCGGGATCCATGCGGAGAACGGTCCACAGCTTCTGAAGCTTGGCTGCTGCTGCCTGTGTGTGTGTCAGGCGATCATCGGGACCACGGATGTCGAAGCGGCGGCACGGCGGCTGCGGATTCTGATCGACGAGTCGGTATCCGGCGAGGCTCTGGGGAAGCGTGGGTGATGGTGCTCCACGAGTCTTACCTCGAACGTTTACTGGGAGACGAATGGGATAAGACCCTGCCACCGATCTGTCTCGATTGCGGTTATGATCTTACTGGTCTTCCGAGCAGTCGCTGCCCCGAGTGCGGCAACGTGTTCATACGCGGCGAGGTCAAGCAACGTACCCGGGAGATTCGCGCCCAGCTTCGGCAGATGGAGACCTGCGGGGACATGCTGCGTGCGGGCTGGTATCTGGGCATCAGTGCCGGAGCTGCCATGATCGTGCTGGGGGTCCTGGAGCAGTGGACCCCGGGGTTTGGTACGGTGGGTGCGCTTTGTGGTCTGTTCTGCGGTTTTCCGACGATGGGTTTGGGGTTGCAGGTGCTGCGGGTGCTACGCGTACCGGCGTGGGCCCGGGAACGGTCCAAGGACTGCCCGGAAGTCTACAGGGGCGTTTCGCTCGCGATGTTGGGAATGGGCATCCTGCTCTCCAGTATCCTTCTGTTCTAGAACCAGGTGTTGATGCCCGGCGGGTTCTCCAAGCGGGGGCGGGGGCGCCGGTGCGGTAAGGAAAGCGGACAAGATGACGCAGGTGATCACGGACACATCCTCGGCTAGCGACCATCCCCAGCGCCGCGCGCGGGCTGCGTGGGGAATGGTGTTGGGCATGGGATTGGCGTTTCCCGCGGGGTGGTTGCTCTCTCACGCATCGTTTCTGGTCGCCTTGCTGGGCCTGTTCTTCTTTATCCTCTTCGGTCTGGTGATCGGGGCGGCGCTGTACCGGGTGTGGCGTCCGTTGCGCCCAATGGCTCGGGGAACGATTCGGCTGGGCGTAACCCTGGTGGTGTTAGTCGGCTGGGGCGGATCGTTGGTGTGGGAGGGGATCATCTTTCCATCAGCGGTAGCCAATGACGCGATCAAGCAGGTGGTGAAGATCGAAGGCAAGACGGGTGGCGACGTGCTCGCCGATGCCGTCAGGGACACCCGAGCGTTTCTGGCTGAGCGTTATCCTCCGGGCGGAGTGGTCGGTTACTGGCAGTGGGCCATCGCCGGGGACACCGTGGAGATACCCATCACCGGCGTCGACAAACCCAAGCCCATCACCCATAAGAGCACAGGGTGGTTCTTTGTGGTGCGGGCTCTGCTCGCCGGGTTGTTGTGGACTCTGGCGGTGCGCTCGCAGGTGTCTCCCCTGGCGAAGCCCGTGCCCGTCGAACTAAGCGCGCAGGAAGAGCCTGACGAGTCGGACACCGCGACTCAGGCTACACCTGGGTAAAGGGTCAGGTTTCGACCGTGGCGAGTTCCACCGCGGCCCGCATCGCGGTCATCTTGGTGGGTAGCTTCTCGGCGGGCAGGATGACCACGTCCGGTCGACCGTCCACGGTTACGATGAGCGGTCGTCCGGTACGATGCACCGTGGCAAGCACTTCCCGCGTGTCGAATTCCAGATCGTCGATTGAACGGATGTCTTCCATCAGATTCATGACGGTCTCGCTGTGAGGGCTTCGATTTTCACCGAGGTGGATTCCACCATACTTATCCATCGGCACGGGTCAATGAGCATGTTTGGCTATGAATCTGCGATAGATTCCAGCCTGGGTTCGTTCGAGGCTCCATTCCGGGGCGGGTTGAAGTGTGGCTGATCAGAGGCCGAGAATCACTCCCATTCTATCGTGGCAGGTGGCTTGCTGGAGATGTCGTAGACCACCCGGTTAACGCCGGCCACCTCATTCATCACCCTGGTCGAGATTCGCCCGAGAAGTTCGTAATCCACCCGCACCCAGTCCGCGGTCATGAAGTCGCTGGTCTCGACGAAACGCAGCACCGCGACGTGTTGGTCCTCGTAGCTGCCCTCGTCGCCCATCACCCCCACCGTATTGATGGGAAGCAGAACCACAAAAGCCTGGGCGATCTTGGGATACCAGCCCTCGGCGACAATCTCATCGAGCACGATGGCGTCCATGCGGCGCAGCAGGTCCAGACGATCCGGGGTGATCTCGCCAATGATCCGCACCGCCAGGCCAGGACCCGGAAACGGGTGGCGCCAGAGGATTTCGTTGGGCAGGCCCAGGTGCTCACCGACCCGCCGCACCTCGTCCTTGAACAGGTCGCGCAGAGGCTCGACTAACTCGAAGCCCAATTCGGACGGAAGACCCCCGACGTTGTGGTGCAGCTTGATCTCCGCGGACTTTCCCGCATGACCGAAGCCGGATTCGATCACGTCAGGGTAGAGCGTCCCCTGAGCCAGATACTCAGCGTTCTCGATACTTTGGGCTTCGGCTTTGAACACCTCGATAAACTCGTGCCCGATGATGCGTCGTTTCTCGCGCGGATGGACCACCCCAGCCAACGCCCCCAGGAAGCGGTCCGCGGCATCGGCGACGCGCAGGTCAATGCGAAAGTGGTCGGTGAAAGTCTTGCGCACCAGCTCGATCTCGCCCTGGCGCATCAGCCCGTTATCGACGCAGACACACACCAGCCGATCGCCTACTGCCCGCTGAAGCAGAGCGGCGGTTACGCTGCTGTCCACCCCGCCGGACAGAGCACAGATGACTCGGGCTTCGCCCTGAGTGCGAGACCGAACATCGTGCAGCACCTGGTCCACCACCTGGCCCACGGTCCACGTGCCGGTGCATGCGCAGATGTTGTAGAGGAAGTTACGAAACAACTGGGTGCCGTGCGGCGTGTGGGTGACCTCCGGATGGAACTGCACGCCGAACAGTGGCCGATCCACATGGGCTACGGCGGCGAGCGGGCAGGTGCGCGTCCGGGCCAGGGGCGCAAAATCCTCCGCGACCTCGGTCACCATGTCCCCGTGGCTCATCCACACCGGCGTCGGGGATGGAAGTTGTCCCAGCAGACCGTTTGGGCTGGTGATGGTGAGTTCGCTGCGACCGTACTCGCGGGTGCGTCCCGCCTCGACGCGCCCGCCGAGCAGCGTACACATCACCTGCATCCCGTAGCAGATCCCCAGCACCGGGAGGCCGATCTCGAAGATCTCCGGTGAACAGCGGGGGGCATCCTTGGCGTAGATGCTATCCGGACCTCCGGAGAGGATCAGGCCCACGGCGTTCATCTGTTTGAGTTCCGCGGGAGAGGTGTGCGGCGAGCACAACACACTGTGTACGTGCAGATCACGTACGCGACGTGCGATCAACTGTGAGTATTGGCTGCCGAAATCGAGAACGGCGATCGTCTGAGGGGCCATGTCGATCCTTGTCTACCAGGCGAGGTCCAGATGCAGAGCCAAAGCGTCGAGCCCGAGGTACAATCCCGCGACAGCTCCGGCGACGACAACCGCCCCGATCAGCGGACTCCACCAGGCGAAGAACACAATCACGCGCGTGCGCACGCCCACCGGGGCAGTAGCGGATATGCGGATCAACCCGAAACCGTAGCCGCACAAGCCAACTACGGCGAGCGCCAGACCGGGGACGAAGAACACTCCGCTCGGGATGATCACCGGCGAGTCCGCTACGGCACTGATATCCGCGACATGCACCAGGGCGGTGATCCCGGCCGCAGGGAGCAAGAGCACCAGCCACGCGGTTCCGTAGGCGATCGCCGCATCGAAACGACCCTCGCCCAGGTGTTGCGGCCCCAGCCTCCGCCTGGCCCCCCCCCGCTGAATGGCGACGAGTATCCAGACCACCAGCACCGTAGCGACAAAGCTCCCCACCGCCGCCAGGATCGCCTGAGCTGGACTCCACCACACGGCGACCGGCTCGGCGTAGATCCGGAAGGGCGGGGGGGGATCGGCGTAGGCCAGACGATACCAGCCATTTCCGGTGGGTGCGGAGGCAGAAGCTTCGCTCGCCGGGGGAGCGTTGGTCAGCGTTCGCCAACCCGCCAGTCCCATCTGCAACCCCGCAAACGAAAACGCCAGCAGCAGGGTCATCCGAGCCAGAAAACGGCGCGAAGCTGACGAAGCCGGCAGCAAAGCCAAATGAGCGATTCGCTGGGCGCTGGCGGTCATCACCCACCAACAGGTGTGCTGAAAGGCACTGGCGCCGAAGCACTCAGATTCCGCGTAGGGAGTACGATCAACCACTTGTCGAATGGGCGCTTCGACGTGATGGTCACACAGGGGACACCGCTCCGGAGAGGACGGCGGAATCGGTCTACCACACACCGAACAGCGAGCGGTTCCTGAAGTGGAAGCGAGTGGATCAACCGGGCCTTGGGGCATCGCTGAGGCCAATCCTGGAGCAGTAGCGAGCCCACACGCCATCGGCGAGAACGACGCTCGCTGGAGGAACGCGGAACCGACCTGCCGCCGCAGACGCCCCGAACCTAATCCGCATCGGTGTCTGGCACCTGCTCGGCGGGCGGTGGTTCATCCCCGTCGAGCGGAGGCGAAACGACCCCGACCTCCAAGACGTCGATAGGAGGGGGCAATCCGCCGGGCAGGCGGGCGGCGTCATGATCGTATCCCAGCGCCTGACGGCTGAGCACGCCGTCGCTGCCCATAATCGTGTAGGGCGGGGTCACCACCGCACTCACCGGCCAAGCCATGGTGTTCAGCAGCGATCGGCCCATTCCGTAGGGGAACGCCACATAATCCTCCCAGGACCAGGCGAAGAGCTCGTCTTCATTGGCCCGATCGACGAACGGATCCTCCCAGTAGAGCGGGAGATGGGACACCGTGCCGTCGTGGGCTGCGGCGATCACCGGCTGGAAACCGCGTGGGCGCGTTTCGGACACCTCGCCGGTTTGTCGAACACCGACCACTGATGCGGTGGAAACCTCCTCAGATGCGGGGACGTCGTCCACCCACGGATTGAACATCTCGCTGCATCCGCCCAGCCCGGTGACGACCACCGCGCCTAGACACAGCACCATCCACGCTCTAGTGCTCTGTTGGATAGTCAGTTTCATAGTTCGGGGACTCTCTGGTTATGGTCACGTCGTGTGGGTGAGACTCCGCCGCGCCGGCGCCGGTTACTCGACAGAACTTAGCATTCTGGCGTAGATCGTCAACGGTCGCCTGGCCACAATAACCCATCCCGGCACGCAAACCGCCAACCAACTGGTAGATATACTCCGCCAGAGGCCCACGCAGGGGCACCATGGCCTCCACGCCCTCCGGGACCAGTTTTCCCCCCGGAGTGGACGAACGCTGGCGATAACGATCGGCAGAACCCTTCACCATCGCCCCCAGAGACCCCATCCCCCGATAGGTCTTGAAACGGCGCCCCTGCCAAGTCACCGCCTCACCGGGAGACTCATCCACCCCGGCGAAGAGCGAACCGATCATCACACAATCCGCCCCCGCGGCGATTGCCTTGGTGATATCCCCACTGCGGCGGATACCTCCGTCGGCGATCACCGGCACACCTGCCGGACCGGCTACGCGGAAGACATCCATCACCGCGGACAACTGCGGAGCCCCGCATCCGGAGATCACCCGGGTGGTGCAGATGCTCCCGGGACCCACACCGACCTTGAGGCTGTCCGCACCGGCGTCGATCAGCTCCCGGGCAGCCTCCCCGGTCACGATGTTCCCGGCGACGATCTCCACGTCGCCCCGCTTGCGCAACGTGCGCACGGTTTCGATCACATTACCGCTGTGTCCGTGGGCGGTATCCACCGCGACCACGTCCACCCCGTGAGCGATCAAGGCCTCCACCCGGTCGTAATCGTGTACCCCCACGGCTGCCCCCACACGAAGCCGCCCGCGCTCGTCCTTGCAACTGTGGCCGAACTCGCGATTCCGCTCGACGTCCCGCATGGTGATCAGCCCAGCCAATCGCCCGTCCGGATGAACGAGCAAGAGCTTCTCCACCTTGGCGGTGGTCAGGATGCGCTCGGCGTCCTCCAGGGTGGTCTCCGGCGGACCGGTCACCAGATTCTTCGAGGTCATCACTTCGGCGATGTGCAGCGCGGACGACTCCACGAACTTCAGGTCGCGGCGGGTGATGATCCCCGCCAGACGCCCGTCGTCCTGCAGGATGGGGACTCCGGAGATGTTGTGCTGCCGCATGATCTCCTGCGCCGCCGACACCGGCTGATCCGGACCGAGGGTAACCGGATCGACGATAATGCCGCTCTCCGAGCGCTTCACCTTGCGGACCTCGCGGCATTGCTCCTCGATGGTGAGGTTCTTGTGGATGAACCCCACACCCCCCTCCTGCGCGATGGCGATGGCCAGAGCGGACTCGGTCACCGTATCCATGGGCGACGAAACCAGGGGGATGTTCAATTCGATCCCCCGAGTCAGACGGGTCCGCACGTCGGCACGCTCGGGCAGAACGTCCGAGCGCTGCGGCAGCAGCAGCACATCGTCAAACGTAAAAGCTTCCGGGAAACGGGGATGGTCGGAGTATCCGGAGGTCGCATGACTCGTCATGGTGGATGCATCCTGTCAGGGAACGCAGCCAAAGACACTCCATATCGGACCGACCGGTCTCCGTCAAGCTTTCGCCGGAAGGGTGCATCCCATTCAGGGTGGCATGGGCAAACTTGTTTGCCCGTGCTGGACGATTCCACGGGCAAGCTGCTGCTTGCCCATGCCACCCTCGCCAGTTTCTGCCACCTTGTTCGGGATACACCCTCGCCGGAACGGGCGCGTGGTCGAGGATGGACAGTCTCGCAGCTGATTCTTATCATGGGGTATCAATGCGACGTCATCTTGAAGTCGCTTTTTTTCTGCGCCGTCGAGGGTGCCCGGCACGTGGATGGAGCAAGCCGCACCTCATGCGAAAGACGGACCGACATCGCCGCGAACAGCGCCAACCCAAGGACCCCACCGACGTGAGACGCGCTGCGGAATCCCCCAACGCTGCTCCAGTTAGGGACCAGGTCCCCTCCATACCACGCCTGACCGGCCAACAGCAGGTCTGGTACGCGGTGATCGTGCTCGTGGCGCTGGCAGTGCGGGCGGCGTACCTGTGGGGTCAGTACCGAAACAACCCGGTGTTCGAGCATCCCCGGATGGACCCGCTGGTGCATCACGAGTGGGCTCAGCAGATCGCGTCCGGAGCGGGCATGGGCGATCGACCGTACCTGCGAGCGCCGTTGTACTACTACTTGCTGGGCATGCTTTACCAACTAACCGGACCGAGCGTGCTGGCGGGGCGCATCGCCGGATGCCTGCTGGGCAGTGCGAGCTGTTATCTGATCGCTCGGCTGGGCGCCTCGCTGGGCGGATTCCGCGTGGGCTTGGTGTCCGGTCTGATCGCCGCCGCTTACTGGCCGGCGGTCTATTTCGACGCGGAGTTGCTCACGGTCAGCCTGGAGGTTTTCCTGGACGTGTCGCTCCTGCTGGCGCTGTTGTCCGCGGGGCGACGATGCTCGCCGGGCCTGTTTCTGGCGGCCGGCATTCTCTGGGGTCTGTCGGCGATCACCCGTCCCAACGTACTGGCCTTCGCCCCGGCGATCTGGTGCTGGGCGTGGATTTCTTTCCCCAAGCCCGCGGGAGTCCTCCGGCGCTTGCGGGCCGTAGTGCTCACCGGTCTGGGTCTGGCGGTGGTGGTGCTTCCGGTAACGCTGCGCAACTACCTCGTGGGTGGAGAAGCTGTGCTGATCGCCTCCAGTGGCGGCGTGAACTTCTTCATCGGCAACAACGCGGAGTCGAACGGTTACCTGGCGGAAGTACCCGGCGTCCGCCCGACCTGGAACGAGTGGGTGGAAGACATCCAGACCGTTGCCGAGTCGCGGTCCGGGCGATCGCTCAACGACGGAGAGGTCTCCGACTTCTGGTATGGTCGTTCGTTCGAGTGGATTCGCTCCGCACCGGGGGCATGGGTCAAGCACCTGGTCTACAAGCTGGGTCTGTTCTGGAGTCCGGTGGAGATTCCCAACAACCAACCGATCTGGTTCCTCGCCCGCCTGGCGGAGGTATCCGTCATCTTTTGGGTGGGTTTCCCCCTGGTGTCCGGTTTGGCCCTGGGCGGGGTGGTGCTGGCTCGCGGAAGCTCGAAGGCGTGGTTCGTTCCCGCTTCCTTTCTGCTCATCTACATGGTGACGGTGGTGGCGTTCTTCTGTCCGGCACGTTTCCGCCTGCCGGTGGTTCCGGTTCTGATGGTTGCGGCGGCGTCGGGGTTGTGTCAGCTCCCGGCGTGGTTGAGGCGGCGTGACTTCAAGCCGCTTCTGACGTACGCGGGCCTGTGCGCCGGTTCTGTCGTGGCGCTGGCGTTGACTCCGCCGGATCGCGCCGCTTTCCGTGCTAGGGCCGAGGCTGAGGGCCACCAGTTGTTCGGAATGCACTTCGCCGCTGCCGACGGCGGGGCGGATCAACAGAGAGCAGTCGAATCATTCCGCGAAGCCCTGCGCCTCGATCCACAGCGGGAGCATCGCCGGCTCCTTCTGGCGGATGCCCTCCTGGCCAACAACGAGATCCAGGCTGCCGGAGAGCAATTCGCCCGGGCGGTAACGGAACATCCGGATTATGTGCCCGCCCGCGTGCAGTACGGCGTGTACCTGGCTGGGCAGGCCCAGCCCACCGAAGCCGTCGAGCAGTATCAGGCGGCGCTCGCCCAACAACCACGCCACGCGCCGACGCATCAGCACCTGGGGCGCTTGCTGACGGACCTGAACCAGACCGCCGCCGCCGAGCAGCACCTCCGCGAAGCCCTGGCGATTCGTCCGGACCTGATCGAAGCCCGGTGCAATCTGGGCATCGTCCTGCTACGCCGCGGCCAGGCGGCAGAAGCGCTGCCCCTGCTGACTCGAGCGGTCGAGCAGGCTCCGACGAACACGGCGGCGTTACAGAATCTGGGAGCAGCCCAGGCCAGACTGGGCATGCTGGAAGAAGCCATAGGATCCTTTACCCGCGCACTTCAGATCAATCCCGGGCTCTCCGAAGCCAGCCAGAACCTGTCCCGCGCCCTTCGCAAGGTGGGCCGACCAGCCGAAGCGATTCAGGTTCTTCATCGTGCCCGGCAGACCGCACCTGGTGATATTCGCATACTCTCAGCCCTCTCCTGGATGCTGGCTACAACTCCGGACGACGCCCTGCGCGATGGCCGGCAGGCCGTCGAGTTCGCCCAGCAGGCTGCCGCCATTGCTGGTCGTCCATACTTGGAGATTATGGAGTCCTTGGCGGCTGCCTATGCGGAAGTCGGGCGCTACGACGAGGCGATTGCCATGGCTGCCAAAGCCGTAGAATTCGCCCGCGCCGCCGGCCGGGAAGGCTCCGCCGTCCGGTTCGAGTCTCACCTTCAGCACTACGAGCAACAACGCCCCTACCGCGACGTGTCGCCCTGAAACCCTCGGCCCTGCGCATTGCCCCATCTGAGAGCCCTCTGAATGTCGGAGCCCCAAGCACAGCCGTTCGCGGTCTTCTAGGAATCCGCCCGCCCCGACCGCAACCAACCGGCCCAATCCGGGCGATCGTGCTCGAGTGCCGTGGAGGCGGCGGCATCCCAGTCGTAGGCGATGGCCAGGTTTTCCGTCCGCCACCCATGGTCGCACCGCCGGAGCAGGCTGTATCGTGCATGGGGTGTTCCGGTCTCCATTACGTGGGGGCGGGGCGCGTCATCGGCGTACGCCGGCAATCCCACGCTGCCCGGATTAACGACGAGCACGCCGCTGGGAAGGCGGAGCGTGCGCGGGACGTGATCGTGCCCGCAGAGCACGACTGGCTGATCGATGGACGCGGTCCTGGCCATCACGGCGTCCGCGCTTCTGTGGTACACCCCGTCATCGCCGACCACCTGAAGGAGGTACTCGTCATCGTGCTCGGGCGATCCGTGCCCCATCCACAGATTCGGTGGAACGGTCAAGGTCAGGGGAAGCGCCACCAACCAGTCAAGATGCTCTTGGGTAAGATCCTCGCGGACAAAGCTCAGAGTTGGCGAGCATGCGGACGGTGAAGAGGCTTCCACAACAAGCCGATCCTCGTTGCCGCGAACCGTGGGCAGATGGAGTGGCAGAAGAATCTCCGCGGTTCCGGCGGGGGCCAGAGGTCCGTAGAAGCTATCACCGAGGTTGACGATCGTCTGCACGCCGCGCCGGCGGATGTCTTTCAAGACCTCCTCAAGCGCCCAGCGATTTCCGTGGACGTCGGAGATGACCGCAACCTGCCGGTCAGACATGGGTTCTCGCAGTTCTCTCGAACTCCGCCACGGGTAGTCGTGGTTCCCGCATCAGTCGCGGCGTGTGAACGGATGCGGGTTCCATTACCCACCCCTCCCGGCTGGTCACTCGTCCGCCTGGAACAGCGGGGTGGACAGATAGCGTTCGCCGCAACTGGGCAGGATCGCCACGATGCACTTGCCGGTGTTCTCCGGCTCGTTTGCCGCCTTGGCTGCGGCGCAGAGGGCGGCGCCGGAGCTGATCCCGCAAAGGATGCCCTCCTCACTGCCTGCCCGCCGAGCCCAGGCAAAGGCGTCCTCGTTGGACACACAGGTAACCTCATCAATCACCTCGAGGTTCAGCACCTCGGGCACGAACCCCGCTCCAATCCCCTGGATCTTGTGCGGACCGGGCTTGAGCGGTTGTCCGCTGCGCATCTGGGTGAGCACCGGAGAGTCGGTCGGTTCCACGGCAATACACTTGAAGGAGGGCTTACGCTCTTTGAGAACCTCACCGACTCCGGTGATGGTTCCGCCAGTGCCAACTCCTGACACCAGAATGTCCACCTGCCCGTCAGTGTCGTCCCAGATCTCCTCGGCGGTGGTCTCGCGGTGTACCTGAGGGTTGGCGGGGTTCTTGAACTGCTGGAGGATGAGGCCCCCGGGGGTGTCCGCCGCCAGCTTCTCCGCGGCGCGAATCGCGCCCGGCATCCCCTCCGCCGCCGGCGTCAGCACCAGCCGGGCGCCCATGGCCCGGAGCAGTTGTCGCCGCTCGACGGACATACTCTCCGGCATGGTCAGGGTGAGCTGATATCCTTTTGCGGCACAGACGAAGGCCAAACCAATACCGGTGTTTCCCGAGGTGGGCTCGATAATGGTGGTATTCCGGTCGATCTTGCCATCTCGCTCCGCCGCGGCGATCATGGAACTAGCGATACGGTCCTTGACGCTGGACAGCGGGTTGAAGTATTCGAGTTTGGCGTAGACGGTCGCCGGAGCCTCGATGACGCGATTGATCCTGACCAACGGCGTCCGGCCGACGGTCTCCACAGCGTTGCCGAAGAGCTTGCCCATGATGGTACTCCACTGATCTACGACGGTCGGTGTTCGATAGACCGGCTCGGAGGCCGGTATTGGCCCGAAGAGGGAACGGTCAGCGACGAGATACACGCATCCGGCAGCCCTCCTCCGGAGGATAGCCACCGTGCATAGCGGAGTCAAACCAGGATACAGAGGCGAATCGGAGTGGGATCGGTCAGTGCGCACCGAGCGGTCCTGACCCGTACTGCCGGGTGTCAGGCCCGGATGATGGGAGAGCGGCGATGAGCGATACCGTCTATCTCAACGGCCAGTTCGTTCCGAGCGAACGAGCCACGGTCAGCATCTACGACGGCGGGTGGATGCACGGTGCCGGGCTGTTTGAGACCATGCGCGCCCACCGGGGAATCGTCTTTCGACTGGACGCTCATCTGGATCGGTTGATGACGTCGGCGGCGCAATTGCTCTTTCCCCTCGAACGACCGGACCTTCCCTTGACGCAGGACTTTGAGCGTCTCCTGGTCGAGAACCGACTCGTCGAAGCCCGGGTCCGGTTGACGGTGAGCGCCGGCTCCATGCAAGAACCCCTGTCAGGCGATCGCCCGGCCTTCACCGTGTGCGTTACAGCGGCCCAACGCACCACGTATCCGGAAACTGCATACGAACAGGGCGTCGCCGTTGCGGTTTCGCGTTATCGCCAGTCAGGTGCGGATCCGGTGACCGGTCATAAGACCACCAACTACCTGGCGCGCCTGCTCGCTCTGCGCGAAGCCCAGCAGCAGCACTGCTCGGAGGCTTTGTGGTTCACTCCGGAGAACCTCCTGGCGGAGGGATCGATCAGCAACATCTTCGTGGTCAAAGAGTCCGTGCTGAAGACGCCTCCTCTCAGCACGCCGGTGTTACCGGGCATTACCCGGGAGGCTGTGCTCGAGATCGGACGCCGAGCGAACATGGCAGTCGAAGAGGCCCCCCTGACTATCAACGACGTGCTCGACGCGGACGAGGTGTTCATCACCAACTCGGGCATGGAGATCATGCCGGTCGTCCGCGTCGAACGGCGCGACATCGGGACGGGCAAGCCCGGGGAGGCAACCCGCGACCTGATCCGCCGCTACCAAGCTTTGCTGGAAGAGGAGTGCGCCCCCTCTTGAGGCACGGTCATCGCCAACCGCGCGTGTCCGGGGATGAAGTTCACCCGTGGCCGACAGCAGAGGAGACCCGTCAAGATGAACCATTATCAACCCACCGATTTCTACGGCATCGAGGATCTGCTCACCGAAGAACAGGTGCTCATCGCCCAGACCGTGCGCCGCTTCACGACCGAACAAATCGTCCCCACGATTGCGCAGCATTTCAGTGAAGGCACGTTTCCCCAGGAACTGATCAGATCGATGGGAGCCTTGGGCATGTTGGGGGCCAACCTCGACGGCTACGGATGCACCAACGCCGGCCCGATCGCGTATGGACTACTCAACCAGGAGCTGGAGCGAGGCGACAGCGGCGTGCGCAGCTTCGTTTCCGTACAGTCCAGCCTGTGCATGTGGCCGATCCACACTTACGGTACCGAGACGCAGAAGCAGCGCTGGTTGCCCGGATTGGCCGCAGGCGAGTTGGTCGGATGCTTCGGCCTGACTGAGGCGGACCATGGGTCGGACGCCGGAAGCATGACCACCCGGGCCCAGCCCGCCGGCGGCGACTTCGTGCTGAACGGCAGCAAGATGTGGATCACCAACGGTGGGATCGCTGATGTGGCCGTGGTCTGGGCCAAGCTCGACGGTCAAGTGCGCGGTTTCCTCGTGGAAAAAGGACTGGCCGGTTTCTCCACCCGGAACATCCACAACAAGTTCTCGTTGCGCGCTTCGGTCACCTCCGAGCTGATCTTCGAGGACGTGCGCGTTCCGGCGGAGAATCTGCTGCCCGGAACGGAGATCGGACTCAGGGCGGCGCTGTCCTGCCTGAACGAAGCCCGCTACAGCATCGCGTGGGGTGTCCTCGGTTCCGCCATGGCCTGCTTCGACGAGGCGGTCAACTACGCCAAGACCCGCGTGCAGTTCGATCGCCCGATCGCGGGTTTTCAGCTTGTCCAGCAGAAGCTCGCGTGGATGGTGACGGAGATCACCAAAGGCCAGTTGCTGGCTCTGCGCCTCGGTCAACTCAAGGAACAAGGCCAAGCCAAACACTATCACGTATCAATGGCCAAGATGAACAACGTGGAGATCGCCCTGAAGACCGCACGCTTGGCCCGCGAAATCCTCGGAGCAGCCGGAATCTGTGATGACTACCAGTGCGGGCGTCACCTATGCAATCTCGAGAGCGTCTACACTTACGAGGGGACCCACGACATCCACACCCTGGTGCTGGGAGAAGCGGTAACGGGATTGCGAGCATTCACCTGAACGGCGCGCCACGGGCCGCTGCTCCTGCCGCGGCACCGTTCCGAAGAGCCGCCTCGGGAGTCACCCGTTCCAGTCAATGCTCATCGCCCGTTCGACGTCGGAAACGTGGAGAACGCCCAGGGCAGTACCGGCGTTGGGCACACCACTGGCGTAGATGTAGTCGATATTGACTCCTGCGGCGGAGAGCATCCGGGCAATACCTGCAAAACCCGCCGGAGAATTCGGCATCTCCACCGCCAGACAGCTCGCGGTGGTATAGGCAACACCGGCGTCGGACAACTCGGTCTTGGCGGCTTCGGGATCATCCACCACCATCCGTACCGTTCCGGAATCGGTATTGTCCAGGACCGCCATGGCCCGCATGCTGATCCCTCGGTCAGCCAGATGTGCGCAGAGGTCAGCCAACATGCCGGGGCGGTTCTCCAGGAACACGGTAAGCTGCTCAACCTGTTCGGGCTTGAATCCCATGAGTAGTTAACCTCTTGCTGGGGCACGGTTCTGGGTGGCGCGCGTCTCGCACGTGGAGAGTCTAAGCTCGCCTGACCTCGGTCGCAAGGAAGGCCGGCCTGGCCACCCCAGCCCCCGCCGGGCTCAGTCCCCCATAACCTGAACCACCAACCTTCGATCGCGCGCACGCGTGTCGAAGTCGATCAGGATGATCTGCTGCCAAGTGCCCAGAGTCAGCACGCCGTCGACGAGAGGAACGGTGATGCTCGGACCCAGCAGGGAAGCCCGAACGTGCGCATGCCCGTTGTCGTCGTTCCAGGTGGCTTCGTGGGCGTAGTGGGCCTGTTCGGGAGCGAGGTGCTCGAACGCCGCCTTGAGATCATGCTTGAGCAGGCCCGGTTCCGCCTCGGTCGTCGTCAGTCCGGCAGTCGATCCCACGACGAACACGGTCACAATCCCATCGCTGATCGAGCTGCGACTCAGCACGTCAGTCAGTGGTTGCGACAAATCCAACACCTCGGCGTTGCCCCGGGTGCGGACGTTGAGGGTGTGGGTCTCGACCGCCATAACGACAGTGTATCCGGCAGAGCTTCCCGGGCAATCGGCGGCATTAGACCATTCTCAATCCAACTGTAGCGGCCTGCGTCCTCGCTGGCCGAGAATAGAAGACGACCGCCGAGACGCCGGACGCTACAGTTGGACTAGAGCTGCTCTAGACCAGCCGATCTCAGCGAGGAGCAACCGCCGCGACGAGCGGCAGGCACGCCCCGCACCCGCGAGCCTCGAGGTCCAGCAGAAACCGCTTACGCCACAACCCGCCGCCGTAGCCACGGAGCTGACCGTCGCTCTGCACGATTCGATGACAGGGAATCACGATGGCGATGCAGTTAGCCCCGTTGGCGCTACCCACCGGGCGCTGGGCACCGGGCTGATTGATGGCCTTGGCCAGTTGACCGTAGGACATGGTCTCACCGAAGGGTACCTGGATCAACCGCTCCCACACTCTCCGCTGGAACGGCGTCCCTCGGGCGATGTGCAGCGGAGTGGTGAACTCGGTTAAGTTCCCCGCGAAGTAGCCCGCCAATTCGTCTGCCATCTGCGTAAGGTGCGGGCTCTTACCCGGCAGCACCGGCCCGACCGCCCGGGTCAGTTGCCCGATCTCCGTGGACAGGGACCGCCGGTCGGCGAACTCGAGGAGGCAGATGCCCTGCGAGGTGGCTCCGAGCTGAATCGGGCCGACAGGACTCTCGACAATCTGCGTGACTATCATGCCCACTTCGCGACTCCTCCCCGGGGTAACCCCAAAACAGCGTTGGAAAGCTGAGCGAAAACCGCTGCTCGACGCGTACCCGGCGGTGGTAGCGGCGTCGGTTTCGGTGGCTCCCTGATGGAGCTTGGCTAATGCGGCGCTCATCCGCCGGGCTCGCTGGTAGGTTTGAAACGTCATCCCCCAGCGCTTCTGGAACCATCGCCGGGCGCAAGCGGGTTCGATATCCGACGCCCGCAGATCAACGTCGCGAAGCCAGCCCAAACCACAGCCGTCGACCAGGGCATCCAGGCGCGCGAACCAATCGGGCGGGTGTCCTACCAGCCGATCCGGCCGGCAACGTTTGCACGGCCGGTAGCCGACCCGCACCGCTTCGGCGGAGGTGGAGGCGTACTCCACGTTCTCCGACTGCGGCGTCCTGGCCGGGCAGGATGGCAGGCAGAACACTCCGGTGGTCCGCACGCACACGAAGAACACGCCGTCATACGATCCATCTCTTCGGCGTCGGGCCGTCTCCATCTCGTTGAGTGGCGGCAGCTTCATCGCCCCCTCACCCTACCGACGTGCCGCCGGGTGGTCCACCGATTCTCGAGCGCCGAAGTCGGAATCCAGCAATGGCCCTCCCCCGGGCATGGGCGAGCGACTGGAGGTCGATGCTCGGGTGGCTCAAGAGTTCTCATCCCTTCACGTCGGTGACATGGCGAGTCTATCGGACTTGGACGGAGAATCTCGACCGTCCCGCCCTTGGGCGACTCCACCGAGATATCACCGACGGCAAGGTAGCCACGTCTATGGTGTGGAAGCTGGACAGGCTCAGCCGCAACACAGCCGATGGGTCCAGCTGCGGCCGGATCGAGTGCCCTAACGCCGTTACTCGCCTGAACCACATCAGTATCGGACCCCGGCCTTTGGGCTGACAGGTATGTTGGATGGCGGCCCGAGAATGCCGATTCCATCTATAAGGTAATGTACGGGCTATCCAGCCCACAGGGATCACGGCATGACGGCACCACGATCATCAGACATGGTAGGTCTGCACACACCCGGCTCCGCTCCCGGG
>JAAEQG010000423.1 GCA_024231775.1 bacterium | reverse complement strand
TCCTTGCGCCCCAGGTCCTCAAAGTTGTGCAGCGTCGCCTTGCGAATCGTGATGCCGCCCAACTGCACCGGCTCTAGCACCGCATAAGGCGTCAACGCGCCCGTGCGCCCCACGTTGACACCAATGTCCTCTAGTTTCGTCGTCGCCTCGCGTCCGGGGAACTTGAACGCCACCTCGCCGCGCGGCGCTCGTCCCACCACGCCCATCGCCGCGTGCGTCGCCAGATCGTCCACCTTGACCACCAACCCGTCCACCTCGTAAGGAACCGCGTCCCGCTTTGCGATCCAACCCTCGCAATAATCGACCACCTCGTCCAGCGACTCGAAACGGGCCACGTACTCGGAGAGAGGAAAACCCAACTCGCGCAAATAGGCCAACGTCTCCCACTGCGTGGGCGGCGTGGGGCCGTCCGCCTCGACGAGCCGGTAGCAGAGCAGCGTAATGGGGCGTCCCGTCGTGATGCGCGGGTCGAGTTGGCGCAGGCTGCCCGCCGCCGCGTTGCGTGGATTGGCAAACACCTTTTCCTCCGCCTCGGCCTGGCGGCGGTTCAGCGCCTCGAAATCCGCGATCAGCATGATCGCCTCGCCGCGCACGACCAGGCGCGGGGGCGGCTGTGGGCCATCCGGGGCTATGGGCACGCGCAGCGGCAGAGTGCGCACGGTGCGCAAATTGCTCGTCACATCCTCGCCGACGTAGCCGTTTCCCCGCGTCGCGCCCAGGACAAAGAGACCGTCCTCATAGTGCAACACCACCGTCAGCCCGTCCAATTTCGGCTCGACCACCCAGGCGGGCGGAGGGGCGTCGTCGGGCAAGAACTTTTTCACGCGCTCCCACCAGGCGCGGATCTCTTCGCCGTTGCTCGCCTTGTCCAGGCTGAGGATGGGGGCCGGGTGCTCTACCTTGACGAATCCCTCGGCGGGCTGCGGCCCAACCCGCTGCGTCGGCGAGTCGGGCGTGACCAGGTCCGGATGTTGCGCCTCCAACTCGCACAACTCGTCCACCAGCGCGTCGTAGCCGGCGTCACTGATGGTGGGATCGTTCAGCACGTAATAGCGATGGACGTGAGCGTTGATTTCGCGCCGCAAGT
>JAAEQG010000422.1 GCA_024231775.1 bacterium | reverse complement strand
CTCAGCCAAACGCAAACAGGTGGTCAGCAACTGCTCGAACTGATCCAGTGGGTACTGCGTAGCTGCGTCACTCTTGGCCTGATCGGGATCGTCGTGGACTTCCAAGAACAACGCGTCGGCCCCGGCGGCGACGGCGGCACGCGCCAGCAAACCCACCGAATCACGATTACCCCCGGACTGATCGCCCAGACCACCGGGCAACTGACAACTGTGGGTCGCATCGAAAACCACCGGAGCAAACTGCTTCATGTGCTGAAGCGAGGTCATGTCGTTTACTAGACGGTTGTAACCGAAGAACGTACCCCGCTCCGTCAACAGCACGTTGCGATTCCCGGTCGATGCCACCTTCTGCACGACGTTGCCCATCTCTTCCGGAGACATGAACTGTCCCTTCTTGACGTTCACGCAACGCCCGGTCCGACCGGCGGCGAGCAACAAATCCGTCTGCCGACAGAGGAACGCGGGAATCTGCACGCAGTCCACCGCCTCCGCAACGGGTTCCGCCTGATCTGCCCCATGCATATCCGTCAGCACCGGCAACCCCATCTCCTGTCGAACCTCCCCCAGAACAGCCAGGCCCGCAGCCATTCCCATACCCCGGAAGCTCTCCACGCTGCTGCGGTTGGCTTTGTCGAAGCTCGCTTTGAAGACCAAGGGCACTTCTAACCGCCGGGCGATCTCCACCAAGGCCTCAGCCATGCGCAAAGTATGATCCCGCGATTCAATCACACACGGACCGGCGATCAGCGCAAGTGGATAGGCCCTGCCGATCTTCACCCCGCCAAGACTGGTCTGCTCGATACCGTTCATCACCGCCAACCTCGATTCGCCGGATTACCTTCCGGCGACGCCATTCTCACCACACTACCACCCCGGTCAACGACGCGGATCCATGTCGCTGGTATGCGGCGGCGCCGCCAGTCCCAAGTCGATCAGTGTCCGCCCCCCAGCGGTGATCTCCTCCGCCAAATCCGCCATCCCGCGGTAAGTCACTCGAGCGCCGGCCTGGGTCAGACGCCGTCCCGTGCACGGACCGCCATGTATGCCTACCGCGAAAAGGCCGGCTTCGTCCGCCAGTTTGATCAGAGACTCTGAAGACGCCGCGACCAGCACGCGCCGACAATCCACCGCCAGCTCGCGCAACCGGGCCAGGCGCTGATATCCATCGCCCGTCAAGCGAGTCATCTCTGTGAAGTGAGTCGAAAGATCATATCCATCCAGAACCGCCTGCCGAGCGGCTGAGTTCTGCCCCAGCGTCACCAGACTCAACACGTGCTGAATCGCGTACAAACTGCGCAGCTCCGCCGCTACACCTTCGTGCTCCCCCGCCTGACGCAGGCATTCGTCACTCTCCAGCGCCTGCGGAAACCCCTCGCGAAACCGCTGAATGTGCCTGGGCTTGGCTCCGGTGAGCAGGTCACCAACCCCGCCACCGCGCCGCACCGACCGCCAGAACTCAGCCCGATCCTTGCGAGCCAAGCCCAGTTCTGCGGCAATGCACGAGTACGCCGCCCAGTAGACCGGCTCCACGTCCAATACCGGGCCATCCAGTTCGATGATGAGCTTGATCATGCGTGCAGGCTCCGTACCTCTCCACGGGCCGGGAACGCCATACTCAAACCATCATGGCCTCACCCCGTCAAAATATCCAGCCATACCCTCCGAATCCCCCCGTGGATGCAAAACACTCGACTCCACGCCATGCGCGGAGCACTCGTTCAAGGCAGGAGGTTAGCCATGAGTGAAAGAACCCTGCGAGACCGATTCCATGCCCTCAGCCCGCTGGTGTTGCGGGTCGGCATTGCGGTGATCCTGCTCCAGAATGGATTGCAGCGAACCTCATGGCTGCACCAACCGACCGGCAACCTGGATCCCACCACCGAAATGTCCATCGCCACCGACACCCTGGCCAAAACAACGCCCGACGGGTTTCGAGTGAACGCGGACTGGGGATCGCTGCTCGGCGCCGCCGAGTTGGGCGTGGGGGCCATACTCATCGTTGGCCTGCTCACCCGCTTGGTCGCCCTGCTGACCCTGACCGTGCTCGGCTACGGGTTAGTAGCCGGGTTCGCCCACGCCTCCATGCCCGAACCCAGCACCGCCATGTGGCTGCTGACGATCGCCTGCCTCTCCCTGCTGGTGAGCGGCAGCGGTTGCCTGTCCGTCCACCGCCGGCGACGATGCCCGAGGACGCCTGAGTCGCCCCGAACCTCCGAGCCACGAACCCGCCCCGACGAGTTCGTCCAGGCGCGCCCACCCATCGCCCAACGGGTGCGCAGATGGTTCAGCCGACGCACCCCACAGCACAGCCGCCAACCCGCCGTCGCCGGACCGGCTCGACGATGGCCCTGGGGCAAGTAGAGGCCCTCCAGAACCCTTCCAATAACCCCTCTCCCCAAGTACGCGCTTAGCGTTGGTGGCATGCTTTCACGGGGTGCGTAACAGTATGGGCGGGATTCTGAGCGTTCTGTCGCCGAGCGATTGTCTGCGCGCGATCATCGCTGCGTCTAAGCGATCCTTTTCGCCCTGAAAGGGCGCTCTATGACAGCCCAGGGCAACGCCCTGGGGCAGGATTGCCCGAAGCAACGCAAGCCCTGAAAGGGCGGAGTAATACCAAGTACAGTTTGAGTTTGCCGATTCGAACCAGCCCTGGAGGGGGAAAGCGCACAGCCCCGAAGCCCCCGAAGGGGGCGCTAGAATAAAGCCCAGGGTGAGCCCTTGGCCTGCGGCGCAGCCGCGGGGCAAGGGTGAGCCCTGGGTAACCGGGCCTCGAGCAACTGAGCCCCTGAAGGGGGCGAAGGAAAACAGGATTCGAGAATCAACGATTGCGCAGAACCTCCGAGGTATACTTTTCCGT
>JAAEQG010000421.1 GCA_024231775.1 bacterium | reverse complement strand
GCTCCAGGCCACCGAACGACCGGGCCGCCGCATCACCTCTCCGCCCTGACGGAGATCCCACAAACGAACGACATTGTTTTCGTAGGCCACGGCGAGCCGGGTGCCGTCGACACTGAGTACGACCGATCGAGCCGACCCGGAAGGCTCGATCCTGTCCGACGCACGCACTTCGACAGGGAGAATCTCCCGGGCACCACGGTAGTCCCAGAGGCGCCACCGTTCCCTCCCTGTGGCAAGGTCCCACAGGCGCACGGCACCGTTACCCGAGCCGGTGGCCAGGATGTCGTCACCATCCCAGGAGACGGAGTAGACGGCGCTGGTCCAGCTGATTTCCGCCAGCAGGGTTTCGAGGTCGCTGAAAATCTCGCCCTCGGCGAGCAGTGGCGAAGCCGACTGCGCGCGGGCCCCCGAGGCGAGCAGAAGCATCGTCCCGAGGATCCACCACAGAGCTCTCGGCTTCACGGTACTGGCCCTTCGTCGGCGCCGGAGGCCACGGCGACCCGGTTGCGCCCTTCGGCCTTGGCCCGCCGCAACGCCGAGTCGGCGGCCGCGAGAATGACGCTCCAGCTGCCGCCGTGCTCCGGAAACGACGCGACGCCGAACGACAGCGTTACCGGTCCCAGGCTCTGCCCCTCCGGACCCTGCGGGCGACGATGTTGAACCTCCCGGCGCAGCTGCTCGGCTCGCTCACGGGTGATCTTGAGCGATGCTTTCGGCATGAGGAACAGGAACTCCTCGCCGCCGTACCGACAAACGACGTCCTGCTCTTGGGGCAGCGAGAGCAGGAGCTTGCCGATCTCGCGCAGGATCTCGTCGCCGGCCGGATGGCCGTGCTGTTTGTTGAACTCTGCGAAGTGATCGATGTCCATCATCATCACTCCGAACCGGACGTCTTCCTCGAGGAGGCGCTTGGCGCGCTGCTCAAGCTGATCGTTCCAAAGACGCCGGTCGAGCAGACCGGTCAGCTCATCGCGCCAGGTCTGCTCGAGCTCGCTCAACCGGGCCAACGTCCGGGCGATCTCCCGCGCCGCTGCCTGCGCCGTCTCAAGGGTGGCTGGCGGCAGGGTGACGAGCTCCGGGTTGCGGCTCATGAGATGTAGCACGCCATGAGTCCTGCCACGAGCCTGGAGCGGCACGCAGACATAACTCCCGCGCGAACGCTCGACGTGCCGGCATACCGACCGTGCGTCGCGATCGACGACTGCCGTCTTGGCCTTGCGCAGGGCCAGGCAGTCTTCCCGTTCGAACATTTCCCTTGCAGCCGACGATTCGCCCTCCCATCGGCAACGGACCCTCAGCTGGTTGTCGTCGGCGAGCACCAGGAGCGCGCCGTCGAGTTCAGGAAAGATTTGCCGCGACATGCGGGCCTCGACGATCCGGTAAACCTCTTCCCGGTCAACGGAAGTCTGGAGCAGGTCGGAAAATGCTTGAAGGTCGGGTCCTGCGGTCGGGGTGCCGCTATCCGGCCGATCCTGGCGTCGCTTCCTGTTGTGCAGCCACAGGAATAGGAGGAGTAGGAGTAGAAGGAGGGTTACGCCGATCAGGAGTCCCACCCGCCAGGGACGCGCTTGCAGCCCGAGTGGTTTCTCCAAGGTCCATCGGTGGATCGGATGCTGCGCCGTCTCGACAACGACATTCGCGGTGCCGCCCCGGTCGATTTTCTCAGGCAGGTCGAGAGAAACCGCTCGGCTCTCGCCGGTGGCGATCGGGGGGAGGGTCTTGAGCTCCGACGTGACGTCCCATTCGGGGAATTCCGCGAAGACTCTGGTGGGAGGGAGGGACTGGTGACCGACATTGGTGATCGCCACGGTGATCGAGCGCTTGTAGAGACGCACGCCGTCCCACTGCAGAGACGGGGTCCGGACGGTGATCGCGATGGGATCGGGTGCCGATAGCGGTCCACCGGCGCTGACGGCCTCGAAGCGGAGCGAGAAGGTCTCGGCCCGGGGATCGTCGTGGGCCAGATGGACCGATACGCGGCAGCGCAGCCGGGTCGTCTCTCCCGGCTCCAGTACGGTGACGACGGGCGGCGGATGAAAGATCAGGGGGCTGTCGGCGTCCGTCGCCTGCCGGAGGGCGATCCAAAAAACCGGGCTCTCGCTGCGGTTGGTCACTTCCACCGTCAACGGAGCGGCGTCGCCGGCGGTAACCTCGAGCAGGGCGGCGGCGGTGAACTCAACCTGCGGCGTCGGCACCGTGCCCGGAGGCAGGACCGCCGAGAGCTCTCCCGACGGTTGCTCGCGCAGAAGAAGTGTGCCGTCGTCGTAGCGCCAGCATCGCGGACCCGCGCAGCCGATCCAGAGGTGACCTGGAGCCGCCCCGCCTAAGAATCGATGGCTCCAGGAGTAGCTCTCACCTCGTCGTCCCAGACGAACGATCCTTTCGCCGATTCTGACCGCCGTCAGGAATTCGCCATCGGGGCTCATGGCGACGTTCGACAGCCGCTCCGCCAATGCTCCGTCCCGGCGCACCTCCCCGGTCGCCAGGTTCCACCGGTGAAACGTCCGATCCCGCTGCAGCACCCACACCTCGTCGCCGGCGGGAAACGCCAGGCTCAGGATCTCCAGAAAGCCCTCCCGGATCGGCTTCATCTCTTCGCCATTCCAGATCCCGACCCGTCCGGCCCGGGTACCGATTGCCAGCTTTCCGTCGCCGTTCCAGGCGAGGGCGGACGGGGTGCCGAGATTCGGTTCGAGATCCGAGAGGATCCTCCTGTTGGTCAGATCCCAGATGACGACACGTTCCTGCGAGGCAGATGCCAGCTGGACGGCCTGCGGGCTCAAGGCCAGGGAGGAAATCGCATCGACGTGATACCTTTCCGAGTGGCGGATGCTGCCGGCCTCCCACACCGCGACCGTACCGTCGAGGAATCCCATCGCCACGACCACGCCGTCGGCGCTGACGGCGACCGATCGAAGGGCGCTGGTGTCCTCCAGTGAGAGCCGCGAGGGGGCGGGTATCCGATTCTCCCCTTCTTCTCCGAGACTCCAGACCAGGAGTGACTCATCCTCGACTCCCACCGCCAGCGTCCGGCCGCCGCGGCCCAGGGCGAGGGCCGAAACGCGGGCTGCCCGACCGCGCAGCTGCCGGATCTCCCGGCCGCTGGCGACGGCCCAGATTCGCACCGTACCATTCGTCGAACCGGACGCCAGCAACTTGTCCCCAGGGCTGAAAGCAACCGCGTTGACGGCACT
>JAAEQG010000420.1 GCA_024231775.1 bacterium | reverse complement strand
GCCCCAAGTCCACGTCCAACTCGCTGAATCTCTGCGACATCCATGCTCCGCTCCTGCCAAAGAACGCAAATCGTTTCCATGACAGAAGTTATCGAACCGCAAGCCCCGTTTGCTTGAGCTTACTTTGCGCTGTAGTGTTAGCCATTGGCCACCTCCAAATCCCGATCCGGCACGGGCTGATGCGGCCCTCCCGGGCCGAAGTTCCGTATCTCCCATCCGATCGCCCGTACCCGGTTCCTGTCCCGATGGACGACCTCGCCGTCAGGCGTCAAGACCATCCACTCCTGTTGGGCCCCGTCGAACTCCACCTGCGACGCCCGCCGAACGTCTCCGATGACGCCGAGCTCGTACAGATCGATCTCGTCGGTATAGAGCGTCACAACATCGCCGTTCTCGTCGAATTCGACCACTGGTATGGCGCTCATCTGCGCACCTGCCTCTCCCCGGCCCACATAGCGGCCGGTTTCGTAGTGGGTTGTCGTGGTTATCCTCGCCCGTCTGACGGCGGAAGTGTCAACGGTAGCCGGTGACGATCACCTGCTGCCGTCCCTGGGGTGTACGAACCCGCTCGACGCTACGGCCCCGCTTCTCCTGCTGGGCCCTGATAACGTGGTAGCCGTAGCTTTCCTTGAGCGCCCGCTGCCACCGGGGACCGTACTTGGAGGTATCGCGGCCGCCGTCGTATTCGGAGATGACGGCCGCATGCGTCCCGTCCGCCTGCCGCTCAAACCCGATGTCGTTGGACGCCCGGCCGACGTGCTCGCGCCGGATGATGACGTGGGCGGTCTGTCCACGCTGGTCACCCTGGTAGCCATACAGATGTTGGGGTTCGTCGTGGACCTCGATCTGCTCGGCGGTCCAGTGGCCCGTCTCCATCAGCGCCGCGATCAACGCCGCCCGGTTCTTGAATTGGGTCTTGATGTTACAGTACATCGACATGGTTAGATCACCACCCTCCTCCTGAGCCTGTTTACGAACTTGCTGGTCTGCTCGCTGTCGTTGGCCGCCTTGGTTCTGATCTTGCTGAGCGCCGCGGTCACCGCGCTCTTGATGCCGTCGCCCTGGAAGTTCTTGGGGGTCTCCTCGCCGCCCATGAACTCGCTGCGGAACGCCGCCAGCATCTTCTCGATCTCGTCGTCGCCGAAGATGTTGAACCGCCGAAACCGATCCACGTACTTTCGGAAATACTTGAGGCTGCGGGGCGTGAGCTTCTTCGGCGCAGCCTCGTCCTCGAACGGCGTACCGTTGATCCTGGCGGAGAGCAGGTCACAGAAACGCACCGTCTCACCCCGCATGGCCGAGACGTACTCCTCGACGAAGTTGCCGACCTCCGCCTTCATCTTCTCCCGCATCTCCCGTTCACGCTCCCCGGCCACCCGGTCGGCGGCCTGGGCCTCCTCCAGGGTCACCCCTTCAGTGGTGACACCTGCACCGGCGACCTTGAAGAAGAACCAACGGAACCTGAACCGATCGCGCAACACGGTCGGGTCCGCCGGGTAGACGTCCTTGAGGCAGTTCTCCCAGAACTCCGGGTGGGCCTCGTTGACCGCCTGCTTCATCTGATCGAACCGGGCGATGAAGGAATCGACCGCGGCAAGGAACTCGGCGCGCAAGTCCTTGAGCTGCTCCTCGACTTCGGGCAGGACGCTCAGCGGCACGAAGTGCGAGTTGCCGATCCCGAAGGCGACCGACCACTGATCCAGATACGTCCGGGCCCGCTGCTCGATCCGGTTGATGACCAGCAGTTCCTGCTTGGGCACCAGGAGTTTGCGTCCGGGATTGGTGATCGCCGGTGGCAGCTTGGTGGTGTCGAACCCCAGCTTGCGCAGATCGCGCATGGTGATCATCTTGCGCCCGCTCCACGATCCGATGGAGAGGTCCACCAAATAACCCAACTCGAAGAGATTGATATGCCCGTTGTCCTCTGCGCTCATGGTTTTTCTCCCATCAGACGGTGACTTTGCGTTGCTTCTTTCCCCCGGTCCTCTTCGGCTCGGGATTGGCCTGCTTGGCCCTGGCCCTGCACCACTCGCGGATCGTCTGGATACGTTGCGGCTCGGTCTTCGAGAGCGGGACGATCGACTTGACCGCATTCGCCAGGTGCTCGACGCCAAGCGTGGCGCTCTGTGAGAATGCCATCTTCATCCCCAGTTTTACCGACTGCTCGATGTCCGCCCCGGTGTACCCTTCCGTGCCCCCGGCCAGTTCCTCGATGGCGGGCTTGCCAATTTGCTGGCCCCGCTTCGTGAGGTGGATGCCGAAGATGGTCTGCCGCTCCGCTCCCTGCGGCAGGTCGAGGCCGAAGATTTCGTCGAAGCGGCCCTTGCGACTGAACTCCGGTGGCAGTGACCGCACCTCGTTGGCCGTCGCCACCACGTAGACGGGCGAGGTGCGATCGTTGAGCCACTTGATGAACTGGCCGAACACCCGGCGCGACGCGCCTCCGTCCAGGTCGCCGCTGCCGCCGAAGCCCTTCTCGATCTCGTCGAGCTGCAACACACACGGGGCCACCCGCTCCAGGATGCGGATCGCCTCGCGCATGTTGCCCTCAGAATCCCCGACGTACCTGGACATCAGGTTGGCCACGTCCATGGATATGAGCGGGAACCCGAACTCGCTGGCGATGGCCAGAGTCAAAAGCGTTTTTCCGCAGCCCGGAATGCCTACCAGCAACAGGCCTTTGGGAGGCTCCAGTCCGAATTCCCTGGCCTCCTTGCTGAAGCAGGGTTTGTCCAGCAGGACGTGGTCCTTCAGCGCCTGATACCCGCCGACGATCGATAGTCCACCACCGGGTGGCTCGGCATATGTCAGAATTCCCGAGGACCTGATCACTCCAGCCTTCTCGTGCAGGATGGTCTGGCATGCCCGGCCGTTCAGACCCTTGTGCTTCCTCAGCGCGAGGGCCACTCGGTCAATGGTCTGGCTCTCGGTCATCCCCTTGCAGGCCCGCACGATCTCCGGGACTCTGTCTTCGCTGACCTCGACCTTCTTGCCGTCCGCGGTTTCGAGCCCCTCGCAGGCGAACCGGACGTGTCGTTCGATCTCTTCCTCGTCGGGCAGGCTCAACTCCATCTCGGTGACATTGTGTCTCAGGCTGTTGGGGATCGGCAGGTCGGGCCCGACGAAGATGATGGTCTTGGCCTCGTTGGACAGGACTTGCCGCATCTCGTCCAGCCAGCCGATCACGATATCGAACTCCGGGTAGGTCTCCTGCCGCATGTAGAACCCGAAGTCCTTGAGCACGAAGATCGCGTTCCCATTCCCGATGTTGGCGATGGCCTGGATGGCCAGGTCTGGCTTGTTGGTTTCGCTCAGCGCTTCATCCTCTTCCCCCTCGTCGTCATCGGCCTGCCAACCCGTGACGATGGACCAGGCGAACACCTTACGCTCCGGCTTCATGGCCTTGGCCGCAGCCCGGATCAACTCGATGGCCCGGTCTTTCTCGTGGGTGATCACGCTGAGCAGGGCGTGACCGGATAGGATGTAGTCGGTAAGGTCGTCTTGAAACATAGTGGTGCTTCTCCCTCCTAATCTGAAGAGGGCCACTCAGGGCCCCCGTCGTCGCGGTCCAGGATTCTCTGTAAGGCGAACGCCTCCCGCCGGCTGGCGGCTGCGTCCATGCGCAGGTACTGCATGACGATGGCAACGTTCCGAATCAGCACGTCGAGATCGTCCGAATGGTCCGCCGTCCGTTTTCGATTGAGTAACCCGTCCGTGGCCAGGTCGGTGTCTTGACCAGCCAACAGCGACCGGAGTTGCTCAGCGATCCTCATTTTGGTGCTCGCCCTCACCAGCCCCGCCTTCAGAGAAAACCTGTGAACTATAGATTTATCGGTTCGATCGTACCCTGATCGTTGCGAACCAAGCCGATCTTGCGGAGCAGCGTGTTCTCGGACGCCCGGCTCTCGTCAGCCGCGGCGCAGATTATCTCGTGGTGATGATCGCAGATGCCGTGACCGAGATATGTCAGCGCTGCCGGCTGCCTGCATCGCGGGAACTCACACGGCTCCATCGCTGCTTCCCTCATCCCCGGTGCTGCGGCACGTTGGTGCGCGTGGCTCCAACAGCGCCGCAAGGCTCTCCCCAAGGCACCACGCGCACTTGGCTACCCGCGTCGGGTGTTCCCCGCGCCAGGGCTAGGTGTGGTAGGTGTGGATGCACCGGTGTGACGGTGAGTGGTCTCAGACTTGAGCCACCGGAGGCGTCCTGCCCGAGTCGGGCGTTACGCCGCATCGCGAGTCAGCCCGTCAGGCGGCATCCGCCTCGGAGCCGTCCACGATCACGTCCTCGTACTCGGCTTGTTCGTCGGGGCTGGCGTTGCCGTACAGGATGTTGCCGGCCTTGGCCGCCTCGAAGCCGAGCTTGCGGATGATCCTGGCACCCTTCCGCTCGTCGGGACACGCCTTCAACTGGTTGGCCAGCGCTCCGGCGATCCCACGATGCACCTCGATGAGCATCGTGTTCTTGGCCGTGTCGATCTCGACGATCTCGAAGGCACGGTCATGGTTACGTTCCGGGTTCTGCTGTTGCGGTTCCGACATCTTCTCGCCCTCCCAGTGAAAGAACTCAGTCATTCGTCTGGGAGGGTTGTACGGACGAGGGCGTGCTTCTGTATGGGCGAAATGGAATTCTGACGGATCGATCTTGCGGCCAAGTCGGGTGTCCAGGTTGGAGTAGGCGGTTAGCCCGCGACCGGAGTCTCTGATCGCAATCAGTCACTCCACCGGAGCGACGCAAGTGGTAAGCCCAGTGGCAATCCAGTGGCAATCAGCCCCGAACGTCGCCAAAGCGCCAGCCAAGCGTTACCGGTACACCAGCGCCAGAGGACGCACCACGGCGGTTTGGGTGCAAAGGAATGGGGTCTTTGGGCCGCTAGCGTGTGTTTTATTGCAGCCGAACCCGCTCTTAATCAGCGGGTCCGGGGTTCGAGTCCCTGGCGGCGTAGTTTTTGTGGGAATAAGACTTGCGCGATTTCGGCCCTGAGATTTCGGGGCCACTTTCGTGCGCCAGTGGCAATCCAGCGGCAGCGCTGCGGTGACGTAGCGGCGGTCAGCCAGAGTTCTTTACCCCGCGAGCACTTGCGAAAAGCCGGTTGGTGGTCCGGGTGGCCTCCCGGATGTTGGCGTCGGTCACCCGGTTGTAGAACGGCATCGTGATCTGGGTGTCGGAGTGCCCCGGGAGTTTGGCGAGCGTCCTGGCAGGCGTGCCGTTGTCTGCGTCGTTCTGGGCAAACGACTTGCGGAAGGTGTTCAGTTTGAACGGGGCGGTCAGCTCGACGCCGGCTCGCCGCAATGCCCGCTTCGTACTCCGCAAAACGTTGTTGATCATGTCCTCGTTCTGCCACGGACGGACGACACTGTTCGGCCCCCACGGCTTTCCCCCTTGGCACCGACGCCACGCCTCGCGGACGCGTAGCCGATGGAAATACGTATAATCCCTGCCTGAGACTCCCTCGGTTGGTCTGGAAGGAGGACCCTATGCAACTGACTCGCACGTGCCGTGGACCGTCGCTACCAACTGGATTGCTTCTCGCCGGGGCGATCGGAGCGGTGGTTATTTCGGGCTCGGCATCGGGCACGCCGCCCGGCGATCCGGATCCGGGTCGCTTCGAGAAAGCGATCCAGCACTTCGAAGCCTGGGACCGCAAGAATGCGATCCCCGACGCGCCCGTCCTCTTCGTCGGCAGCTCCAGCATCCGGATGTGGCCGACGCAAAGCTCCTTCCCCCGGCTACCGGTCATCAATC
>JAAEQG010000419.1 GCA_024231775.1 bacterium | reverse complement strand
GCCGATGAGCTGACCCCCAAGCAGCGGGAGAACGTCAAGGCGTTCGAGGAGCAGATGCCCCGAACCCGGGCCTTGGTCACCCTGCGCCGCGACGTGGATTTTCCGTTCGAGCTGGAGCGTTGCTCGGCGCAGCGGTTTACGATTGACCAAGCGCGGTCCACCTTCGAGGAATTGGGCTTCAGCCGCCTGCTACCACAACTGGATAAGCTGATCGAGGGACGCGGCGCCACCCCGGCGGCGCCGGCGACGGTCCGCGAACCGGAGGCTAAGCCTTCCGGCGACAAGGCGGACTACGCGCTCATCGATACCAACGAGGCCCTCGACGCCTTCGTCGCTGATTTGACTCGACAACCGGTGTTTGCGTTCGATACCGAGACGACCGCGCTCAATCCGTCCGAGGCGGAACTGGTCGGGCTGTCGTTCTCGTGGGCTGCAGGAAGGGCGGTTTACATTCCCGTGCGCGGTGTGGGTGGTTCCGCACTGGAGGAAGCTCGCGTGATCGAGGCGCTTCGGCCGGTGCTGGAGAGTTCCCAGCAGCGCAAGGTCGGCCAGAACCTCAAGTATGACGTTGCCGTGCTTCGGCAGGTGGGCCTTGAGGTGCGGGGTCTTTACTTCGACACGATGATCGCCAGCTTCGTACTCGAACCCCTGCGCCGCTCGCACGGGCTGGACGGGCTGGCCCTCGAACTCTGCGGCCATCAGATGATCCCGATCAGCGATCTCATCGGCAAGGGGCGGGAGCGGTGCTCGATTGACGAGGTGGAGATCGGCAGGGTCTGCGAATACGCGGCGGAAGACGCGGATTATACCTGGCGACTGTACGAGATTCTGCAGCCGCAGATCGACGCGAGCCCGTGCGCCAAGCTGTATTACGATACGGAAATGCCTCTGGTCAGTGTGCTTTGCGATATGGAGTGTCAGGGGGTGGCGTTGGACACCGACCTGCTCGCCAAGCTCAGCCGTTCGATGGCGGATCGACTGATTGACCTCACCTCCGAGATCCACTCCGCGGTCGGCCACTCCTTCAACATCGACTCGACCAAGCAGCTTGGGGTTGTACTGTTCGATGAGCTGAAGCTTCCGGTGATCCGACGCACCAAGACCGGCCGCAGCACCGACGCGGATACGCTCTCCACGCTTTCGCGACAGACCAGCCACGCGCTGCCCGACTTGGTGCTGGCCTACCGAGAGCTGCACAAGCTTAAGTCTACCTACGTGGACGCGCTTCCCCGGATGGTCTGCACCAAGACCCGGCGGGTACATGCGAGTTTTCATCAGACCGGCGCCGTGACCGGGCGCTTGTCCTCCAGCGATCCCAATCTGCAGAACATTCCCATTCGCACCGAAGAGGGGCGGCAGATCCGCGGGGCGTTCATCGCCGGTCAGGCTGGCTACGTGCTGCTTACCGCCGATTACTCCCAGGTCGAATTGCGGGTGTTGGCCCACTTCTGTCAGGACGAAGCTCTGCTGGAGGCGTTCAGAAGCCGGCAGGACATTCACGCCTTTGTGGCTTCGCAGGTGAATGGAGTCCCGCTCGAGCAGGTGTCCAAGGAGCAGCGCAGCGCCGCCAAGGCGGTGAACTTTGGGATCGTCTACGGGCAGAGCGCGTTCGGGTTGGCCCGACAGCTCAACATTCCCCGCGGCGAAGCCCAGTCCTTCATTACCATGTACTTCATGCGCTACCCCGGGATTCGTTTGTTCATCGACCAGACCGTGGCTGAAGCCAAGCGGAATGGATACGTCGAGACCATCCTCGGCCGGCGCCGACCGCTTGCCGAGCTGCTCTCCACGAATCGCCAACAGGTGGCGATGGGGGAGCGCTTGGCGGTCAACACTGTCATCCAAGGCAGCGCCGCCGATTTGATTAAGCGGGCCATGATCGACATCCAGCATGAGATTGCCCAGCACCGGCGCCCCAGCCGGATGCTAATTCAGGTGCATGATGAGCTGGTGTTTGAAGTGCCCGAGTTGGCGGTCGAGGAAGAGGCGGAGATGGTTCGCCTCAAGATGACCGGGGCGATTCCCCTGGACGTCCCCATCGAAGTGGACATCACCTGGGGCAGCAACTGGCTGGAAGCCAAGTAACCGACCCGTGCGACCCGAGCCCATACGGGATGCTCCGCATGCCCCGTCGCTTGCGCTCCGGGCTCTGTCCTGTCCCGCGCTTTGTGCCTCAGTTCCCGTTCGTGCCTTCCTCGATTTGACTCAACGCCTCACGGGCTCGTGTGTAGCTGGAGTCGATCTCCAACGCCTTTCGAAACTCCGCCGCCGCCTCATCAACTCGTCCCATCCCCTCCAACAACGCGCCCACGTTGTAGTGTGCTGCGGGACTAACTGGTTCCAGAAGCAGGGCCTTTCGATATGCGTCGATCGCTTCATCCGAACGACCGACGCGAGCCAGCACCAGTCCAAGCTGGAAATGAGCGCGACCCCGTCGTGGTTCGAGTTCCGCAGCCCTTCGCAGGTGCGCCTCCGCAGTCTCGGTCCT
>JAAEQG010000418.1 GCA_024231775.1 bacterium | reverse complement strand
GGGATCGGTTCCGGATGCGTACACATCGGTGTTCGCGACCAGGGAGTTGGCGTCGCCCACGTTGACGTCGGGAAGGACGAAGGTGGGGTCGACCACCGCGGGATCGCTCCCGTTCACCCAGGGCGGCGTTCCGAAGGCGCCGGTGCCCAGCCCCAGCCCCAGCGCGTCTCCCGCCGGATCCGTGGAGGCCATGGGGGCTCCGTCGGAAACCAGGGCGAGCCTGGCCGTCCCGTCGTTCAGAAAGAGCATGCCCGCGGGCAGGAGGTCGCTCATTTGAAGATTTTCCGAGGTTCCCTCGGGCAGCGTGGCCACCAGCCGGTAGCGGACGATCTCGCCCACGGCCACGTACGGGTTGGTCGTGTAGGTTTCGGAGGTGTCGGCGATGCTCTTGGTGATCTCCGGGGAGGCGATGGTCACCTCCGCGTCGTCGGAGAAGGCGACCGGGTCGTCCGCGTGGTTGTTAGCGGCACCGTCGCCGTCGGCCCCGCCGTATTGGGTCACCCCGCCCAGGTTGGAGAGAACGGCCCCGGGAACGGCCTCAGCGTTGACGATTTCCAGGTCGTAGGTGATATAGACGATGTTGGAGCCGTCGGCGGGATCGTAGGGCTGGCACACCGGCTGGCCCGCAGAGTCGTCCAGCTCCAGACCGACGCCGAAGAGATCGTCGGGTGCAGCCGCGCCCCCGCCGGGCAGGGTGTAGGTGATGGCGGTGTTGTCCCCTTTTACGATGGAGAGATTCATGCCGCCGCCGGGGATGGCGAACCCCGCAGGAATCGCATCCTCGACCACCACGTCGAAGGCACCGGAGCCCCCGGTGTTTTCGATGGTGATGGCGAAGGTCATGACGTCGCCCGCGTCCACATCGGAGAGATCGCTGTCGACCGGGCTCGTCGCAAGGTCGTCGGAGCCGAAGGGGAGCGCGGGGCCGGTGTCGGCCGGATCGAACGTCCCGTCGGGGTTGTCCACGTCAACGACGCCCTTGGTTACGAATAGATACGGCTCGCGCAGGGTGATCCGATGCACCGCGTCCAGGGTCTGGACCGCGGCGTTGGTGGTCGACTCTGCGGCGCGCACCTGGTTGGTGAGATAGAGGTCGTCGGCAAAGGGTTCGCTGCTCACGGTAACGGTGAAGAGGATGTCGATCTCGGAGGCGGTGCTGGTGGGATCGTCGAACGTGCCGTAGGTGAAGATCACGCTGTTGGCGTTGGCCGAGGTGGAGAGGGCCGGGATTCCGCTCCCCGCGCCGCCCACGGCCCGGAAGGTGTCGTCCGGACCGAACTTGGCCCGCCCCGCGGCGGGCGCCGCGACGCTTATGATATCGTCGAAAACGACCACTTCCACGGCGTCGAACACCGGCAGGGGCAGGTAGTCGGTCAGCTCCAGATCCTCGAAATCGCTGGAGGGCAGGGTGTAACGGATCCGGTAGGTCACCTCGTCCCCGGGGGACATCTCCAGGGGCGAGGGCAGCGTGGTGGAGCCGTTGATGGCGTATATGTCCTTCTGCAGGGAGCCGAATGTGATGGAGACGGAGGCGTCGCTGTCATCGCCCTCGCTGGCCCCCGCGTCGGTGAGGTCGGTCACATTCAGGAGACCTCCCGTAACGGCGACCGTGTCATCCAGCGCATCCCCCTGGTCCACGGAGGAGTCGCCCGAGGGGAACGTGTCGGTGAAATCCTCCTGGATCACGGCGCGAAACACCAGGACGCCGGTGGTGGCGCCGTTGTTCTCCACGACGCAATCCGGCGCCCCGCCCCCGGTTCCTCCCTGGGGAACGCACCCACCCGGCAGGTCCTTGTCCAAGAGGCGGGTGATCATTTCGTCCGACACCCGGAATTCGATGGTGGTGGTCCCGTCGTTGGGCCCGGGATCGGCCGGCGTCCAGTTGGGCGACTCCGTGAAATTCGCCCCGTCCATATCGCCGTTGGAGTCGACGCCGTGCTCGGTGACCCACAGGGTGGGGGTGAAGGTCTGGTCGAAATGCTGGCCGTCGGAGAGGACGTCGGTGATGGCCACGCCGTCGAAGGCGAAGAAGTCGGAGATCTGGAAGTTCACCGTATATTCCAGCACGTCCCCCGGGGAGGCGCCCGCGACGCCGTTGTCCACGGCGATGGCCACCGATTTTTGAACGGTGATCGCCTCGGGAGACAGTGTGTGATCCGGACCGGGCGGGTCCAGGTCCACGTTGTCCGCGGCCACGGGCTGGTCCCGGGCGTCCATGGGGGTCCAGTTCCCCAGGGCGGACGCCTGGTTGGCGGCAGAGGCGTCGTCTCCCGTGCCCGGATCGTTCACCGGGGCGGCGTCCGCGTCGTACTGGTGGGCGAAAAACGAAAACGTGACCACCACGTCGTTCTGGCCAGGCCCGCCGACCACCGTGGCGAAATTGACGATCAGTTCGTTGTTGGGCGGGTTGGCTGGCGCTCCCACCGTGGGCGTGGCGGTGGTGGTCACCCCGGCACCGGAGGGAGTGGTGGAATCCACGCTCAGGAATGCCAGGTTGTTGGGCAGCAGATCGGTGACGTCGAGATCGGTCAGCGTCTGGCCGTCGGCGATGTCCAGGGAGATGGTGTAACTCCTGGGGAAATTGGGTCCGGTGGCGGTCTCGTTCTCGGGGCCGCCGTAGGCTTTTTGCAGGCTCGCGAGCAACGGTG
>JAAEQG010000417.1 GCA_024231775.1 bacterium | reverse complement strand
TGGAGCGAATACGAGAAGGAGTTCAGCAGGGTTGCCAAAGAGGTTCAGGCACTGGCCGATCAGCTTGTGGAGGATCCCTTGCCGGGTGGACTGGCCGCTCACAGTTTTCCATTGGTGCGCCGGCTCAACCGGATGCCGGTGGGTGGACCCTTGGGACCGCGCCGGGCGTATCTGGACGGCGCCGATGCATGCTGGTCGAGTATTCTTGCGGACTCGAGTGGTGCCGGGTGGGGCGAGCCGTTGGGGGCCGTGGATGCTGCCGGTGATCGAGAAGTCGACGTGGTGGAGCTTCACTTCGCGCGAATGTTGAAGCGTCACCTGGATCCGATTACGTGGCAGGAGAACCCAGATCTGGTGCGATTGGCTCTGTCGGCCCGGCAATTGGCCGAGCGAGTGGCGGCGCCTGCGGGCGGCGCGGAAGACGGCGTTTTGAGCCAGCGGGCCCACTATTGGACCGGCCGAGCGGTCGACGGGGCGGATGAGGATCGTCGGTTGGCGGAAGACAGGCTGTTCATCGGGGCGCCGGACGGACTGAAGACAGTCGGAGGGCTCTACGGTGAGTTGATTGGCGACGACGGGACCGGGGGGAAGTACGGCGAGGCCGCCCGGCTGGCGGAGAAAGTCCGCGCGGCGTACGAGATCCGCGACCGAGCCCGGGCCACCGCACCCTATCTGGCCCAATGGTTGCTGGCGAGACTCTCTCGCCCCACGCCCTCGGAACTGGGTGATCTGGCCGAATTGATCCAAGTGGCCGAGAAGCTGGAGACGAAGTTGGCGGAGTCACTGGCGGCGGCCGATTGGCCCGACGAGTTGGACCGGCTGACCGGCCAGGTGGTGGAAAAGCTGGATGCCTTGCACGATTCGTTCGACCGCGAGTGTTCCGCCCTGGAGGACGCCGGTTTGCAGGACAGCGATACGCTGAGGAACATTTCCGAGGTGCTGGGTACTCCGCTGGTGACGGGCGATAGCCGGATGCTGTTGCTGGAGAAGTTTGTCAGGGCGGACGCCGAACGTGGTGGTGGAGACCCGGCGGTGGGGTCCGGCGCTGCTGCTGCGGCCACTACGGACGATAGCGCGATGGCGGAGTATGCCCGGCGGCTGAAGGGTTTTGCCCAGCATCCCGCGGTTGCGTTGTTGGGTGGTGGAGATCGGGCGGATACCGTGGAGGAGACCGGTCCGGGCGAGGAGATCAACCCTCGGGTTGTCTTCTACCAGCCGGGCCAGGCGGTTCGCACGTTGCTGGCGTCGTTTGAGGACGGTGTGGAGGAAATGACGGGGCAGACCGACGTGGCACTGGCAGCGGACGGAGGTGCTCCAAGCTCTCTGGCGGCGGTGCGGTCCGGTTTCGCGTCGGCGGATCGGCTGGCCCGGCGAGCGGCTCCGTTTACGGTGGCGGCCAAAGCCGACTATCGCAAAGAGGAGAGGGCCGAACCGGCGGTGTTGCTCCGCCGTTTGGACATTCACTATTTGCTCTTGTGGCACTCTTACCGCACGATCGAGGATTTTTGGGGGCCGGCGGACGTTGAGGGGGTCGGGAAGCCGTACTTCGAGACGGTGGCGCGTGAGTATTTGACTTCGGCCGGGAGGCTCGTCGATCACTCGACGGTCGCCGCCCATGGAAAGATCGATTTGGCGGCTCTCTTGGAGGCCAGGGTGAAGGCCGTGTTGCGTCCCGAGGCGAGCAATCTGCAAGTGGACGACGACGAGTTTGGCGGGCCGGCCGAGTTGAAGGTGTCGGTCAGCACGGGAGAAGACTTGCCTCACGGCGAGGCGGCCATATACCTGACCAAGTCGAGCGGCGAAGCCACGATACCGGTTCTCAGTACGGCCGAGTTGGAGGAACCGGACTTGCGGCGAATCGGCATTGAGATTGCTCCGGTGAAAGGGTCGGGGGACGCGGATCAACCGGTCCCCGGTCGTTGGGTGGCGAGGGGCAGCCTTGACGCGGATGCCAGCCGGCTGAACGTAATCGCGTTGT
>JAAEQG010000416.1 GCA_024231775.1 bacterium | reverse complement strand
TTGCTGCTGGGGGAGCCAGTCGTCGCTGCTGTCCAAATGCTCCTCGGAGCACAGTTGCAGTCGAAGCAGCCCGCCCCTCACGGTGTCGCTGCACGCGGACTGTTGCAGCCACTCGCAGAACATGTGGATGGCGTCGCTTGGCGCCGAGATGATCTCCATCTTCAGGGGGCTCGTAAATTCCATGCGATTGATCAAGTCCGCCAAATCCCCGCACGGAATCAGCGACAGGTAGGCGTAGATCTCGATTGCGCACTGCTGAGTTCTCGTTGCCATGATGGTCCGCCAGAAGGCCGGTGCATCCGGGTTCCCGCGCGCGGGACACATCTCGTCCGACACCTCCAGGGGGAAGATGCGGCGGTCGCTGGCGTTCCGGATGCAGTGCCTGACCAGCGCCTTATCGTTGGTCAGAAACACGCAGAACGCGTAAAAATTCGCTTCCCACGAGCATTCGTATTTCTGCTCGAACTTGCATCGCTGCTGGTCAATCAGGCTGAGGATCTCGTTGGACAGCTCGCGGTACTCGTTGGACCCCCGAAGGTCGTCGAACAGCAGGTACTGGGCGGTGGCCAGCCCGCCGTTGAATTTCCCCGGCGCCCCCCGGGCCTTCACGAATTGTCGGCCAATAACATCGCTGCCAAAGTACTCAAAAAACTTGCTTTTACCGCTGCCCTGTTCCGCGCTGTAGAGAACCAGTCCCACTCGAGGGGGAACGTCGGGACGTTGTATAGTGTGAGCCAGCAGCTTCAGGAGCAGCCGATAGAGGTGGTCGTCGCCGCGGCACCAGAGCCCCCGTAGGACTGACCACATCCACCCGTGGAGCTGACGGCCCGCGACGTTTTCCTCGCCCCACCACTGCTCGGGATTCGCAAGTCGTCGCGGGACGGTTCCCTCGGCCATGGCGCGCTCCGCCAGGATCGCCACGCGCGGGGGCACGTACGAGTTGAACGCCCGCCGCCCCGCCAGGACGTGGGGTTGCATTGACTTGGCGCGGGCCTCGTTGTTCCGGGTCACTGGCTCATAAGTAGCCGAAGTCCACGTGATTTGATCAAGGATGCTTTCAAAGACGGCGGTGAACCGGACGACGGTTCGGACCCGCCGCCGCTGCTGACCGTCATTGTGGCAGCCACACTCGCTGTCTGCCGCGGCTGCGGAGCCCGCGGCAGCGGTTGCGGCATAATCGTCCACCCTCCTCTTCTTCACGCAGGGGGGCTGTCGCCCCCCTAGAACCCCCCCGGCTCGCGGTAGCGAGCCGGTGCTGCAGCAGCTGTGGCAGCAGCTCTCTGCCTCCACCGCGGAAACGGAGTCGCCCGGTCCAAGCGACCCGCCGCCCTCGGGCTGCTGCTGCATCCCGACGTACGGGACGACCAGTCTGCGGAGGTCGGCGCAGAAGACGTTCCGCGCGATCTTGCGGAAGAAGAACTCGCCCGCTTCCGGGGCCTTCGTTTTGAGGTACACGGACCCTCCCGCCATGCCGCCATGATCCACCACCGCCACCGTGTG